>CBDUZY010000422.1:0-3478 GCA_965371825.1 uncultured bacterium | reverse complement strand
GTCGAGCAGACCGTCGAGCTGTCCGTCCGCGACCCCATCCTCATCGAACAGCAGTCCGAGCCATGGGATATCTGCTGCGAGCTTTCGGGCGACAATCTGCCGGCGCAAGTCTACACGCTGACAAACCAGCACCCGGTTCGCTCGGTAAGTATGATCATCGAGGTGGACGTCGATTGGATCGATCTGGACCGAGCGTCGCTGACACTGCTGCCCGGTGAGTCCGCGGAACTCACGGCCTCGCTCAACGAGGGAGCGATTCAACCGCACGGCGAATACCCCGCCACGCTGAGCTTCGAGGATCTGCTCACGCAGCACACGCAGACGCGCGACGTACACCTGACGATCACCGAAGAGTTGTCGATCACGCCGGTCTCGGACTTCGAGGCCGCCGGCAGAACGAACACGCCGGACGGCGTACCGGTGATAGCCCCGACGGTCGCGGTCTACCGAGTATCCAACGTCGAGGACCAGGGAACGGGTGACATCGAGTGGCGGGCGAGTTCGAGCCAATCTTGGGTAACGATCGACGGCGGCAGCGCGGCTGCGGGAACTCTCGCGGACGGCGAGTCCGTCGATCTGGCGATTGCCATAGACCCGGCGCTCGTGCCCGAACTTCCACTGGGCACAACCGAGGCATTGGTCGAGGCGTTGGTCATCTTCGATGATCTGACAAACGGCGAGACCGTGACAAGGAGTGTACTGCTAACGCTAGTCGAGCCTCGTTTCGACGTGGACGAGACGCTCGTGGCGGGCGGCAGCAGCCAGCCAGGCGGTCCGACGTATCCCTTCCGGATGGGGCGCTTCCACGTCACCAACGCCGAGTTCGTCGCCTTCCTGAATGACGCGATGGCCCACCCGGATCATCCGCGCGGCGCTTACATGTTCTTCGACTCGACGACCGGCGATGTGTACGTGAACTCCTCCGTCGTCGGTCAGGTCGGTGCAGACCCCGGCGACCTTGCCATCAAAGTGTTCGCCGCCGGAGCATCGCAACAGATCGAGTTCACAGGCGGCGCGTTCGCGGTTGTTAGCTCGCCGATCCCGTACTCGCAACATCCGGTCACGGGCGTGAGCTGGTACGGGGCCGTCAAGTACTGCAACTGGATGACGATCGACCAGGGTATCCTTCCGAGCGAAAGGTGCTACGAGGAGGATACGAGTGCCCAGGCGTCGGGCTGGCGGCCGGTGACGATCGCCGAGGTTGATTGGGCGGTGCGAGACCTGAACGATTCCGAGCGAGACTCGCTCGTCCGGGAGTATCGCGGCTACCGCCTTCCTATGGATGACGGCTATGACAACGCTTCGCCATCCGCCGATGGCGCCGACACATACAACGAGTGGTTCAAGGCGGCCGCGTGGAACGACCTGACCCGTCAGAACACGGCCTACGGTTTCGGGCGGAATGTAATGACCGGCCCGGACGCCAACTACCGGTGCAGCGGCGACGGATTCGAGCTTCCGGGAGACTGCGCGGTCGGCGGGTCGACACCCACGGGGTACTACGATGGCGGCACCAAGGAATCCGCCTTCGTGACCCGCGCGGACGAGAACGGTTTCGGCCTCTTCGACATGACCGGGAACGTCCACCAGTGGATTCAGGGCAGGTACGCCCCATCGACCACATTCGACCGACGCACCCTTCGCGGCGGAAGCTGGGACGATCCCATAGCGGCCGATAGCTTCCGCTGTGCCGCACGCCCTCTCTTTGCCCCGCCCCAAACGACGAGCAACCGGATCGGCTTTCGCGTGGCGAGGACGCTTGTCTCACCATCGGGCGATACCGACGGAGATGGCGATACGGACCTCGTCGACCACGGGGCGATGATCGACTGCCTGGGCGGCCCCGGAGTCACTCGATCGCCGGGCTGCACCAGCTTCGACTTCGACTCCGACGCCGATATCGACCTACGCGACGCCGCAGGCTTTCAGCGGGTGTTCTCGCCCGCCGCCCCTTGAACCCCCGAATCCAAACGAACGAGCCTCTTGCCGCTTCGGAGGGCGGCGGCGGGGCGCTTGACGGACCCTGCCGGGTTCGCTACGGTTTCGCGTCGGGCTCGGCGCGGAGGCGACCGGAGAGTGTCAACGACCCGATTCGGATGCAATAGGAACGGAGCGGACCCTTGTCGTACAATTGTATTGTCTGTGTCAAACAGGTTCCCGACACGGCCCGCATGACCGGCGAGGCGATGAAGGAGGACGGTACGGTCAACCGGGCCGCCCTGCCGGCCGTCTTCAACCCGGACGACCTGCACGCCCTCGAAGCAGCCTTGGCGATTCGCTGCGAGCACGGGGGCACGGTGACGGCCATGACCATGGGGCCGCTGGGTGCAGCCGAGGTGCTCCGCGAGTGCCTCTATCGCGGCGCGGACCGGGCCGTCATCATCAACGACCGGCGGGCCGCCGGTAGTGACACCCTCGCCACGAGCTACATCCTCAGCCAGGCGATCAAGAAGATCGGTGACTTCGACTTCGTGTTCTGTGGCAGACAGGCGATCGACGGCGACACCGCCCAGGTCGGTCCGCAGCTCGCCGAGAAGTTGGGCATCGCTCAGGTGACCTACTTCGAGAAGATCGTCGAGTTGTCCGATCGTACGATCCGCGTCCACCGCAACGTGGGCAACGGATGGGAGGTGTTGGAGGTCAAGCTGCCGCTGCTTCTGACCGTGCTGGATACCGCGAACCAGCCCAGACCCCCGGCGGCAAAGCGAGTGATGCAATACAAGCGCACACGCACCCCGGCCGAGGTCGCCAATGAGGTGAGCGCCGCCATGCCGGGCGCCGATGACGAAGCGAAGGCGGCGGAGCAGGCGAACAGACTCGAGCGGCTTGGGATGCGGGACCTGGTGATTGAGCAGTGGGGGCTCGACGAGATCGACGCCGACCTGCAATGGTGCGGTGTGTCCGGCTCGCCGACGAAGGTTCATCGCGTTCAGTCGATCGTCTTGACCAAGGAGGGATACAAGGAGATCGAGCCGACCGAGGCGGGAGTGCGGGGGATGATCAAGGAGTTGATCGTCGACCGTACGTTCGGATAGCTGCCACTCGTGAACAACCGGCCCTCTCCTTTAGGTGAGAGTGGGTCGGCGGCGCTTAGAGCGGTTTGTAGAGACTGGATGACTTGAGGTTGGAAGCTTCGTTAGAGCATGATTGAACCTAATAGAGATGGCGAGGTCTGGGTTTTTGCGGAGCAAGAGGACCAACGTCTCGACGACGTGTCGCTGGAGCTGTGCGGCCGGGCTCGCAAGCTGGCGGATCAGTTGGGTGTCGCGACGGCGGCAGTGCTGGCCGGCCACAACGTCCGCGAGTTGGCCGATCGCTTGATTTCCCACGGCGCCGACCGCGTCTACCACGTGGATGATGTCCGGCTGGAACATTACCGAACGCTTCCATACGCCCGGGTCGTATCCCAATTGGTCACCAAACACAAACCGCAGATCGTCCTGTTCGGGGCGACGGCGATCGGTCGGGACCTGGCACC
>CBDUZY010000421.1:0-3496 GCA_965371825.1 uncultured bacterium | reverse complement strand
AACGTATGAACCCGGTTAGGAGACAGACCGGTGGCCAACGCCTTATGACGAAGACGCGCCACAACTTGGCTCTTTGGATCGCGGCAAGCCTCGCGCTGGCGGCGCCGTCGGACCTCCGCGGGCAGGATGTCGACGAGGCCAAAGCCCTGAAGGTCAAGGCGGCCTATCTCTATCAGTTCGCCAAGTTCGTCGAATGGCCGGCGGAGAGCTTCGAGAGTGATGAAGCCCCCCTGGTGATCGGCGTTATCGGGCAAGACCCATTCGGCGGAGTCCTCGATAGAACCGTCGAGGCAAAGCAGATCGGAGGGCGCCAGATCGAGATTCAAAGATTCGCAGGCGGTCGTGAAGACGCAGGCGCACTGGAGCAGTGTCACGTTGCTTTCATATGCGAATCCGAAAGACGGCGGCCCTACTACATTCACTCGGTTCTCAACGAACGTTCGATCCTGCTCGTTTCCGATATACCCGGATTCGCTCGCGACGGAGGCATGATCGGTCTCGTGCTGGAGGAAGGACGCATAGCATTCGAAATCAACCGCGAGTCACTGGAGAACGCCGGCCTCAAGGTCAGCTCGAAACTATTGAAGCTGGCCAGACTCGTGCAGCCCCAAGAGGACGGAACGCAGGAATCTTGGAGGCCCGCGCCCAGGCCGTGATCGTGAAGGGCAGGGACCGGTAATCATGCGCTCGATGGGCGACATCTCATTCAAGGGCAAAATGCTGCTCTACGCCGGAGTGACCACCGGCACAGCGCTCATCGTATGCGTCCTTTCAGTGATGGCGAGTGAGTGGATCGAGTGGAGGGAACGGGCCCCTCGGGATCTGGCTATCCAGGCCGACGTAATCGGTATGACCGCTACGGCGGCACTCGCGTTCGACGATAGGACCGCCGCCGCCGAGACGCTCGCGGGCCTGAGCGCTAACGCGAACGCGGTCCTCGCCTGCATCCGTTCCAAGGACGGAACCGAGTTCGCCAGGTATGTGCGCCCCGGCTCGGACAGTGTTCGCGAAGCGAACGTGGAGAAAGGGGAGCACCGATTCTCGGGACAACTCCTTCACCTTCGACGACCCATAGTCCTCGACGGAGAGGAGATCGGCTCGATCTACCTGCAATACGACCTGCGAGAGCACTACGCCGACTTTGCCCAACAGGCCGTCGTCGTGCTCGCGGCGATGCTGCTCGCTCTGCTAGGAGCGTACGTTATTGCATCCAAGGTCCAGAGCGCTCTCTTACGGCCAATTGAAGAGCTAGCACGCGCGGCAAAGGCGGTCTCGGAGAACAAGGACTACTCCGTACGCGCCGTCAAGCGAACCAATGACGAGCTCGGAACTCTCACCGACACCTTCAACGAGATGCTGGCACAGATTCAGCGGCGTGATTCCGAATTACAGGACGCGCATGATCAGCTCGAACGGCGGGTCGAGGAACGGACCGCGACCCTGGCCCAGCGTGAACGTCAACAGGCAGCCGTAGCCCGGCTTGGGCAGATAGCTCTAAGTGGAGAGGACCTGACTCGACTCTACGACCGGGCAGTTGGACTCGTGGCCGAGACGCTGGAAGTCGAGTACACCAAAGTACTTGAGCTACTACCGGACGGGGAAGCGCTGCTTCTCCGAGCCGGCGTCGGTTGGAGCGAGGGTCTGGTAGGGCAGGGCACGGTCGGTACGGATCGCGATTCGCAAGCCGGTTCCACGCTCCTGGCCGGCGAGCCTGTCATCGTGGAGGATCTTCGCAGCGAGACGCGTTTTAACGGTCCGCAGTTGCTTCTGGATCACGACGTGATCAGCGGAATGAGCGTGGTCATCGCGGGGAAAGATCGTCCGTTCGGTGTCCTCGGCGCGCACACAACGCAACGACGGGAGTTCGCCCGTGACGATGTGCACTTCCTTCAGGCCGTCGCCAACGTTCTCTCCGAGGCAATCCAACGTCGCAGCG
This sequence comes from uncultured bacterium, assembly GCA_965371825.1. Taxonomy (GTDB): domain Bacteria; phylum Planctomycetota; class Phycisphaerae; order UBA1845; family UBA1845; genus JAJRUK01. Next base: position 1,560 of record CBDUZY010000421.1, on the reverse strand, counting down.
CCGAAGACGGGATGAGCAAACTTTCAGTTGCCGTGGAGCAGAGCCCGGCGACCGTGGTGATCACCGACATCAACGGGACGATCCAGTATGTCAATCCGAAGTTCTGCGAGACGACGGGCTATACAGCCGAAGAGGCCGTCGGCGAGAATCCGCGCATCCTGAAATCCGGCGACATGTCGCCCGATGCATACAAACAGTTGTGGGAGACGATTCGCGCCGGCAACATATGGCGGGGAGAATTCCACAACAAGAGAAAAAATGGGGCACTCTATTGGGAAGCCGCCTCCATCTCACCTATCCGAGACTCGGAAGGTTCTATCACGCACTTCTTGGCCGTCAAAGAGGAAATCACTGAGCGCAAGCGAGCGGAGGAGGAACTTCGACAGGCCAAGGAGGCTGCGGACGCCGCCAACAAAGCCAAGAGCGAGTTCCTGGCCAACATGAGCCACGAGATTCGCACGCCGATGACGGCAATTCTAGGGTTTGCGGACGTGCTGCTCGAACGGGGCGATCTCGACCGCGCCCCGCCGGAGAGGATCGAGGCGGCCGAAACGATCAAGCGAAACGGCGAGTATCTCGTTCACATCATCAACGACATCCTGGATCTCTCGAAGATCGAGGCCGGACGGACGGTTATCGAGCGCATCGTGGGCTCACCGTTCAAGATCGTCTCGGAAGTCGTATCACTCATGCGAGTGAGGGCGGATGCCAAGGGCTTGCCGTTGGGAGTCGAGTACCTCGGGACCATCCCAGAGACCATCCTGACTGATCCGACCCGCCTGCGCCAAATCCTCGTCAACCTGATCGGCAACGCCATCAAGTTCACCGATGTCGGTGGCGTCCGCCTCGTCGTTCGATGCGTCACCGGTGGACCAAAGTCTTTCTTCCAGTTCGACGTCGTCGACACGGGCCTGGGGATGAGGGCGGAGCAAGCCGGCGCGCTCTTCGAACCCTTCGCGCAGGCCGACGCATCCACGACACGCAAGTTCGGTGGTACGGGACTCGGCCTATCAATCAGCCGCCGGCTGGCGAGGCTGCTTGGAGGCGACATTGAAGTCGTGGAAACCCAAGCCGGCGTTGGAACGCGATTCAGAGCGACGATTGCCGCGGGCTCGATGGATGGGGTCCGCATGATCGACAATCCGCAGCACACGACCGCTACCGGAACCGAGGTAGCTCGACCGCACGTAGCGGGTGACGCTCTCCCACTGAAAGGCTGTCGCATCCTGGCCGCCGAGGACGGACCCGACAACCAAAAGCTCATCACTTTGATCCTCAGAAAAGCCGGCGCGGACATAACGGTCGTGGAGAACGGCAAGCTCGCCGTGGACAAGGCCCTGGCGGCACGCACGGGAGACAGCGAGGGTGCCTGCGATCGCGAGTACGACGTCGTCTTGTTGGACATGCAGATGCCGGTGATGGACGGATACCAAGCCGCCCGTCGCCTTCGCTCGCAAGGCTACTCCGGACCCATCATCGCCTTGACGGCTCATGCCATGGAAGACGACCGCGCGAAGTGCATCGCCGCCGGCTGCGACGACTATACCACCAAACCGATAG
>CBDUZY010000420.1:0-3508 GCA_965371825.1 uncultured bacterium | reverse complement strand
TGATTCGGGTTACGAGCAAGCTGGGTCGGACCCGTGAATAACCCGGGCTAACGGCAGTTTATGGCTGCGCGTTGCGCCACGCCACAAGACTCGCCCATTTACCGGACGCAGATAAATGAAGTTCCCCTATTGTGCCATCCCGGCCGGATGAATCGTAAGTTTGGTCTGCAGGCCCGAGGGGCCTCCGGGGGATGCGACTCGGTTCTCAAGGAAGCGAGGTCCGTCGCCCATTCCCGAACGACTGTTTCTGGAGATCACGGGAAGGGGAGAAGCCGTGCTGCGCATTGCGCATCTATGGGGACCGGGCATCGTCTGCGTCTGCGGATTGTTCCTGGCGACCGCTTGTATACCGATCGACCTGGACAGCGGCAGTACCACGCCGGATCAGGTCCTCGGATCCGATCCCACGGAAACCACCGACCCGGAGCCCAACCTCGAAGCCGAACCGAACGATCAGTTCGCCGGCGCTCAGCCCGTTTACGTCGATGGGCAGGTCGAGCTCATCGGCACGCTTCAGGCTCACGCCGAGTGGTTGGACCAGGATATCTGGGATCTTGGCCCCGCCGACGTGGGGGACCGGGTCGTATGCAAAATCACTGCCGAGCAATATGGTAACCTTGTCGTGGGTATCCTCGACGACGGCTACAACCTTTTTGGTCGGGCCGACGCTTCGAACGCCACCACTTATGCCCGAACGCTTGACGTTGTCGTACGCCAACGCACCGAGCACCTGTACGTGATTTTCACCTCCGTGCGCGACAACGATACCTCCATTGATTACAGTGCGGTTGTTCGCATCGATCGTACGCAGGCCGCGCCACCGGCTCAGCCACAAGTCGTTATTCTCGACTTCACCGGCGCCAGCCAGGTCAAGATCGCCAGCCGATCCGCCGTCAACGTGCCGCCTTTCGACGCGACGGTCATCAGCGAAACGTTCGCCGACCAAACCGATCTGATCATCGAATATGTGGTCGAGATGGTGCGGGAGGACTTCGGCGATCTCGGCGTGTCCATCTATCTCGACACCGACCCGGACCGTCCCACGGAGAACGCCTCCACGATCTACTTCGGCACCTACAGCGCTTCGTTGCTAGGCCTGGCGGACAACGTGGATGTCTTCAACGGCGACACGACCCAGTCCGCCATTATCTACACGGATACGTTTGACCTGTTCGTCAACCTCCGTCCGGACGCTCGAGAGATTGCCCAGGTCCTGGCCAACGTGACCAGCCACGAGATCGGTCATCTTCTGGGCCTGCGGCACACCGCCGATCCGCGCAGCGTCATGGACATCAGCGCGACGGCCAGCCAGATGCTCCGGGACCAGTGGTTCGATACCTTCGATATCCACGAATCGGTGTTCACTGCTGGCTACCAGGATGCGCCCGCCATGCTGTCCTGGGCGGTCGGTGGCGAGGTCACGCCTCCATCAGCCACTAAGCTCATGGCCCGGCAGAAGGCGGCTCCCGCGATCGATCCATCCGAGGATTACCACATTCCCCACCACTGGCTGACCACCAGCGAGTGCAGCCTGCACGACGAGCATCCGTAACGCCGTCCGCGAGGGGGGGCATGGGTCTGCGTCGGCAGCCCCGTGGCCGCTGTCCCGCAGTCCCCAACTTGTCACAGCCGCCCATGAACGGTACAGTATAGGATCAATGCAGGGGGCGTAGCTCAGTTGGGAGAGCGCGGCGTTCGCAATGCCGAGGTCGAGGGTTCGACTCCCTTCGCCTCCAGTCTGCAAGTCCTTGCAGGGCAAGGAAATAGGGGATAGGCGGTCGGCAAGCTGCTATCTGGCTCGCGGGGTACTGTACCCCAGAGCCCAGAAAGGAGATGCCACCGATGCGCAATCGCAAGCCGCGCGTTCCCGTCTACCAGCACCACAAAGCCAGAGGGCTCGCCCGCGTCAAGGTCAATGGCCATGACATTTACCTCGGCCCCTACAACTCGCCTGAAAGCCACCAAGAGTACAACCGGATCATCGCCGAGTTGACCAGCCAAGCCGCAGCACCCCCGGCCCGGAAGGCGGCCCGATCGTCCAATATCAGCGTCGCCAAGTTGGCCCTCGCCTACATCCAATGGGCCGAGCAGAACTACGCCCGCGAGGGCGTGCCGAATCGCGAATATGCCCACATCCGGACGGCCTTGCGCCCGCTCAAGGATCTGTACGGCCTGACACGGGTGGCCGACTTCGGCCCGATCGCGCTCAAGACCGTCCGCGAGCAGTGGATCGACGCCGGGCACGCACGCAGCTACATCAACGATCACACGGCCCGGCTCAAGCGCATGTTCAAGTGGGGGGTCGAGAACGAGCTGGTGCCGCCCACCATCCACCAAGCCCTTCAGTGCGTCTCCGGCCTGCGTCGCGGTCGCGGCGGTCGCGAGACGAAGAAGATCCGGCCCGTCGCCCAGGCCCACATCGGCGCGGTGCTGAAGGTCGCCAGCTCGCCGGTCGCGGCCATGATCCAGCTCCAGGCACTGACCGGGATGCGGCCGGGCGAGGTTGTTCTGATGCGTGGCTCCGATCTGACGATGCACGGCGATACCTGGGAGTACATCCCCGAGCGGCACAAGTGCGAGCACCTGGACATCGAGCGGATCATCTTCCTCGGCCCCCGTGCCCAGGCGATCGTCCGCGAGTTCCTCAAGCCGGACCTGACCGCCTACCTGTTCGACCCGGCCGAGGGCGTGCGTGAGAAACACGCCCAGCAGCGGGCTGCGCGCAAGACCCCGCTCCGGGGGTCACACCGGCGAGCCGCCGCCCGCAAACGCAAACCCCACCCGAAATGGCAACCGGCCGAGCACTACACTACCGCCAGCTACCGTCGGGCGATCCAGCGGGCGTGCGTCAAGGCGGGCGTGCCGTCCTGGCACCCGAACCAGCTCCGCCACAACCGGGCCACCGAGCTGCGACGGCAGTACGGCATCGAGGTTGCCCGCGTCGTGCTCGGGCACCGCTCGGCCGCCACGACCGAGATTTACACCGAAGCGGATCGACAGCGGGCCGCGTCGGTCATGGGGGAGGTGGGGTAATCCGTAACGTGAGCGGGCGGGCCGAGGGTCATGCTTTCTCTGCCTCTAGCAGCATCACGAAGGGCTCCGTCATTTCCGAAACCCGGCGCGCGATACGTTCGCCGAACTTGCGCGGCAGCTCGTCAGGGCGAAGGTTGGAGCTGAAGTCCGTCACGAGCCGTTTTTCGTAGCGGGCGTTGACAATGGCGTACGCCATCCGGGTTCCGAGGTTGGTTTCGCTCTCGTCCGGCTTCCCGACACCGAAATCGTCGATGGCTAGATATATGTAGTCCGCGTAGCGGTTGACAATCCCCAGCTCGGTACCGCAGGAGCCCGGATGGTACGAAGATCGAGCCTCCATCAGAAGCTCGGGCCAGTTCACGAGACACGCGGAGTGGCCGCGCCGGTCGGCCAGCACGGTCCTGGCGGTAAGCAGATGCGTCTTGTGCGATCCGACGGGGCCGACCACATACCGCCCGTTCTTCGGCAGCGGGTT
>CBDUZY010000419.1:0-3517 GCA_965371825.1 uncultured bacterium | reverse complement strand
CTCAGGCGGTGCGATTTCATGCAGCGTAGCCCGCTGCCGCACATATCAGACGGATTCAGTGGCTGGGCGAGTGGAATCGCGTTTTGGAAAGTGTCCCAGATAACCCACTTTCGCCCAAGTGACTACCGGGGCAGCGGGCAAGGTGGCTCAGCGAGACCTACGGACAGCCGACCGTGCTCGGCTTGGCGCTCCCGTTTCGCGGTGGGTCGTACGCGTCGGCGCCGTTCAGGATGTCAATTGCGTCGAGAATATCGAGCGGTGTGAGCACGCCGCTGCGATCGATGTCCGAGCTGTAGAGCCCCCACGGGAGGGAAATGGTGTCTGCCAGGGCGCCGACGAGCGCGACCACATCGTGCGCATTCGCGGTGTCGTCCCCGTTGACGTTGCCCGGATGGGCGATGTACCACCCTACGTCGGGCGGGTCGTTGCCGAGATACTCGATCGTAGTGAGCGCGTCCGGCGTGATCGGACAAAGCGTTGATATCGTGTACGTACCAGGGGGGCCTTCGTAGACACCTGCGATGAAGTTGTCCTTACCGCCCGCGGCCAGTGTCTCGCAGAGGCGCCAGCAGATTGAAGCGGCGTCCGGAGGCGCGGTCGCGATGATGGTGTCGATGCCCATCGGCGATGAGAAGTTTACCGGGCCGTGCGGTCTACGGGCGTCGACCGTGCCGCTTGACGGATCGACAAACGCCACCGGGCCTTCGGGACATTGCGGCTCGCACGTAATGTTGAGTTGACCCACGGGGTGGCTGTCCTCCCGGGTGCCCACGCGAATCTTGTAGCATTCGTCTCTGATGACCGGTAACTCGATCCGGGACGCTAGCGAGTCGTATTCGCAGCGGTCGGAATCCCTGTTGCAGGCCAGCGGTTCGTCTCCCGGCGCGGGGCAAAGGTCGCAGCCTTCGTAGGCCAGCAAGTTCGTGTCCGGCGGCACGGGTGCGTCCGGGCTGCACGTATCGATCGCAGCGATCCCGGTGCACGTGGCTGTGTACTCGTACCACAGGTCCTTCACCATATCGGGCGCACACAGATCAGCCGGGCAGTGGAGCGTCGCGCCGGTCATGTCGAACTCGGTGGTCCCGTCGTCAACGGATAGCGCGCCTTGGCAGTAGTCGTTCGGTACGGGATCGACGTCATCACACGGCGCCGTGAGGTCTAGTCTATAGGAGTGCCCCTCCCGGATGTAGCCCTTTGAAGCCACGAGCACGTAGTACTTTTCGCCGGGAACGAGGTTCTGGACGCACACGTCGCTCAGCTTCTCGCCGGCCCCACACCCCAGTTCGTCGTCGCTGCAGCCGATAGGGTGCAACGTGTTGCACGCCGTCTGATCTGACGTCGGATCGCCTGCGGCGAACACCTGCAGGAGTGAATCTCCGTCCCCGTCCCGCGAGCCACAGGTGCTGACTCTGGCCGAAGTATGCGTCGCCTCGAACTCATACCACACTGTGTTCAGCCCTCGACGAGGACGTTCTACACAAGTCTCAAATGACAAGCAGTCCTCGTCACTCTGACAATCTCGGCCGTAGTACTGGCCAGAGGAGCACGCCCGGACGGAATCGCCGTAGCAGCAGAAATCGGGATCCTCGGAGTTCTCTGACCCGACCCAGTTTGATGTCCCAACAGCGGCGGGTATCTCCAGTTCCGTGGCGCCTCTCCACGCGGCCTCGTCGTAACACTCGTCGTTCGCAGCCTTGAACCAATCGCAGTGATTATTCATCACGTCTACGCACTCCCTGTCCCAGACGACGTCACAGCAGAAGTACTGGTTTGGGTAGTTGCATACACATGAACAGAGAAACTCGATGTCGCATCCCGGAGTCGGGTTCGGCGAATAGCAGTGTCCGGCAGCGCCGATGCATACGTTCAGCGGGCAATACTGATTGACGCTGCAGAACTTGCCTGGCTCCCATTTTCGCTTGTTCTCGAGCGGCGGAATGGCGTGGCAGTCATTCCTGGTGAGGTTCGCGCAGTACTCCTCTTCCTTCTCGTCTTTGTAGCAGCACGCCGCCTGACCGCAGGTGCCTTCCTCGAACGGTTCTGAGTCACAGGTCGCGCCTTCGACCCACCGCGGGCGCAGGTCCGTTCGAGCCGGCGGGAACGGGCAGTTCGCCTCGGGCACCTCGCGGCACACCGACTCGCACGAGCCGGGCGCGGTGCAGTCGTCGTTGTCCTCGCACGGCTTGCCGTCGTCCGGGCCGCCGGCGCACTCGGTGATGTACATGTCGCAGCAGGCGCCCTTCGGTGCCTGGCCTTCGCAGGTTATGGAGACGTGGAACGCCGAATGTCGAGTCCAGTCGGGCAGGCTCCGCACTTCGCATGTGTCGCCGGGTAGAATGCGACCGATGACGTCCTTCGTGTTTCCGATGTCCGCCTGCCGCCCGGCGACAATGACACCGCCCGTGTCGTGGTTGACTCTAATGGCAAGCCACGAGTGCTTCGGCAAGAGGACGGGCGGATCGACGGTGAATTGCAGTAAATGAGTGCCGAGGGCGACTTCGTGGTTCGTGCGCGTCCGCTGTGTCCCCGTGATCGCCGGTCCCGAGCACGTCTCGCGCAGCTCGAAGTTGTACTGCGCGGGACCTCTCACGCCCACTTCGTAGGCGATCATTCGGCACTCGTTGCCTGCAAGCTCCAGGTCGTCCGCGAACCACCGGCTCGCCCCTGGATTGAACGTCGGACCCTCCGGGCCGGCGGCCCGGTATTCAAGATGCGCCGCGGGGCAGCCCGCCCCACCGAAAAGCTCGGCGTTGAAGCTCGCGTGTGGTACGTCGGGAAACCCGCCGAGGTCGGCGTCGCAGGCGGACCATGGATAGTCGAAGACGTCGCCGGAGAAACCCTCCATTGCGGGAGCGCCCATGATCACGCCGGCGTTGGCTCGCGAAACGCTGAGACCGAGCCAAAAGGTCGTCGGGATCGGTACCGTGCCCGGTATGACGAACTCGATCGTGCGCGGGGCGTCGTCAGGGAAGCTTGCGTAGCCCATCGTGCCAGTGATTTCCCAAGGGCGACACATATTCGGCGACGCGACACCCGGACAGACATGGTAGAGGGCGAACTCGACGGCGTATGGGCCGCCGACGCCGGACGGATCGACCTTGCCGGTTACCTGGAACGTGTAGCGCGAGAGCGGGCAATCGTCGCCGGCGGTCGTCGAGATGTCGTCGGCGATGAGCGCCCGAGGCGGCAGCGCGACGGCGTACGTGCCCTTGGTGTTGCTGTAGATGACCCGCTCGTCGCCCGCGACCGAGCCATCGCGTCCACGCTCGCCGACGACGTGCCTCTTGAACACCGTCCCCGCAGGCAGCTTGAACGTCTGAATCCCCGGAACGCGCCTGCCGTCTGCTGGAGCGACCTTCGGCACAACGGCGCGAACGGTCGCATCCTCCCGGGCGGCGGTTCCGAATGCACTTCCAACGAGAACCGCGCATGGAACCGCAAGCGACCACCGAGTCGCAACCGTGCGCATCGACATGGCCATCTCCTGCGCTTGACGCCCCCGTAGCGGGATGGGCTT
>CBDUZY010000418.1:0-3526 GCA_965371825.1 uncultured bacterium | reverse complement strand
GCCACACGTGCGGGCCTTTCTCTTGTATCGAATCGGTTTTCCGGATAGCATGTCCGGTCGACGTCTGTTAAACGGGAAAACAATTCGGAGACACACAGTGAAGCTCTTGTCATTGTACGCCTTCATGCTGCTGTTTGCGTCGTCGGTTGCGGGTTGCGGAGCGACCGTTCAAGCCCCGCCCACATCGGACGATGACGACACGACAACGCAGCAGGACCCCAACGGAAACGGCACAGGCGACGCGGACCCCGGTGAGCAGGATGCGAGCGGTGGGACTGACGACACTACGTTGCCGGATGACGACCCACCGGTTGATACGCCGGACGATCAACCTCCTTCGGACACTCCTGATACGGGTATAACCGAAGATCCCGCCACTTGGCCAAGGGACCCGAATTTGCCGGGCTCCTGGCTTCACGAAACGAGGTTCTTCGATTCGATCTCCGGCTACAGCAGCACCACGTCGACGACTCTCACTCTTCGAGCGGACGGAACGTTCGACCGAACAACCAGGACCTGGGCAAGCACCGAGGGTATAGATTACGATTCCGGCACCGAGTCCGAGGCCGGCCACTGGGGTACAACCGACGGCTGGCTCCTCCTCGTATTACCCAACGACGACTACTACGAATACGGCTACTACCTCGACCAATCCGCCGGCGACTTCGTAATGATGATGCAGACCGAGGACGGCCAGAACCTGCTCTGGACGTACATGGAGTAGAGTCACCACGGCCCGCACGAGGGATTCCGGACGGGTAGCAGCGCGAGTGTCTACGTTACGCATGGCCACGCTCGCGTGGCTGTGTTTGGTTGAGGTCCTTACCCGGTCCACGGCTTACGGGGCACATCCACGAACTCCCCACAATTCGGGCAGACCTGCACGGAGCCGGCCTCGCATGCGTCGAACGCCCCGCGATGACCGCAAGCTTCACAAGTTGACACGACCGACGCCTCCCCAGATTTCATCGCTCTCTTCTCTGCGGGAAGAGCCAATTCGGTTTTCAATAGGTGGATTGCCCGCGCCACGTTCGAACAGCGTTCACAGCACACCTCAATCCCGCCCGGCGCGTCAATTACGGGATTCTCCGACGCGGTCTCGCTGGGCGCACACCAGTTGCGGATCGCCGCAGGGATGCCCCGTTCGGCGAGCCAGTATACGACGAACTCTGCCTCGCCGGCCCACTCGGCGTAGTAGACTGTTATTAGTTCCCTGGTCATCAGGCATAACCTCTGGCATTCGAATCCGCCGGGTCGTATGGTCCACGCTCCTCTGGCCAGGTTTGGCATTCGCGGAACGCGCCGTGACTCACGCCCCCGCAGTTTCAACCATCAGGTCGAGGTCGACGGCGGCGTTGAGCGGAAGCTCGGCGAAACCTACGGCTGCTCGGACATGGCGGACGACGTCGCCTGAGTGTCGACTAGTTGCGCGAGCAGCGCAAGAAGCCGCACATCTCCGTTGAGCTCAAACCGTCCGGATTGTATCGCATCAAAAGCGCCGGGTTGTGCATTGATAACCGCCAACAAGGCGTCTGTATCCGTTCGGATGTGGAGATCCGCCCCTTGGCAAACGCCCCGCTCCACATGCACGTCGTGCGGGCCGAACACGATACCATAGACCTGAGTCTCATCAGCCCCACCGCGGTCGAGAAGTTCGAGCCGTATGGCACGGCCACGATGTCTCACATCACCCAAGTCGACTCTCCCGGCCGCCGCGAGAAAGGCCGGAAGGGACTCGAAGGCTACGCGGCCCGGTGCTGATGCGCCGCGTTGAATGCGCCGCTGCAACCACGAAAGAGTGGTGCCCATGGCAATCCGCTGTTTTTCCTGCCGGGTCTTCTTGATCGACATGTTCACAATGGCACGAGCCACTGACCTCCTCGTGTCACTGCGCCCACGCGACTCTTCATAGCTACGCAGGAAGCGAGCAATGTCCGTGCGACATAGAAAGGTAGTAGCCGACGCAACAAAGTCTGATAGGTCGGAGACTGCTGCGCTCAACGGAGTTGTACCAGAGTAGAACTTGAAACGACGGCTCGGGTCGAGAAGAGTGAAGTTCCATCCATCTTTCCCGGTGTCCGCGACGAGGACGTTCCGCCAGAACAGTCCGCCATGTAGGATGCCCGCTCCGTGCAATTCGGCCACGCTTCTTCCGACGGCGCTGATGAGCCGCCGCTTGGTGCTCAGGTTCCACGAAGACGATTGAGAGGAGTAGTAGGAACTGAGCGTTTCGGCGTCGCCTTCACCCTCCGTAACCAAAACGCAACTTCGAAGAGTCCGTCGCCGCCTTTTTTCTGCATAGGCAATCGGGCGCACGACCCGGACACCACGACGTTGCATCTCACTGAGGACTTCGAATTCAAACTGCGCCCGGCTTCTGCCGAACAGAATCCCACGAAAGAGGCCCTGAAGCAGCGCTTTGTACGACCCGTAGCGATACCGCTTGACAAAAATTTGTCGGGGGGCGCCACGAGCGAGAGTGCTATCCAAATCCACCTTGAAGGTTTCCGACGACCCTGAAATCGCGAGGATCTTCTCAGGGCGAAACGACATCAAATCGTCTGCCGAGGTGACTCCCAGTTCCTGAAGCCAGTGACGATCGTCGGGATTGCAGACAATGATACTCACAGCAAAGTCTCGCGAATGTAGATAATCGGGGTCGCATTAGCCGAGGCCATCCAGGCGCCGGCCGCGTGGCATCCCGGCGCGCCGGGACGCTTGCGTGGCCATGCTGGACGCTCGACCGCCAGAACATGCTCACGCGAGCGTAAGCACGGCACCTGCACTAGAAATCCGGGGCGGGCCGAGCCCGCCCTACGTGACTGAACGTCCGCTCGAGGCCATAAGCGGCTCGCCGGCGCCACTTACCTGTGACTTACGAACCCGCGACCTCAACCATCAGGTCCAACTCAACGGCGGAATCGAGCGGGAGTCCAGCCACACCGACGGCCGCTCGCACGTGGTGACCGGCGTCGCCGAAGATCTTGACTAGTAGATCGCTGGCTCCGTTGGCGACGGTCGGCTGGGCCGTGAAACCCGGGCTGCTGTTCACGTAGACGCACATGCGAACCACCTGCACGATCTCGTCGACGCCGCCGACAAGTCGGGCAATCGCCGCCAGGGCGTTGAGCACCGAGATCTCCGCCGCGTCGGCAGCGTTCTCGACGCTGACGTCATCCGGCACCTGGCCTGTCCACACCACCTTGCCGTCGCGCACTGGAATCTGCCCGCTGGTGAACACGTACCGCCCGCTTCGGATCGCCGGTATGTAGTTGGCTACGGGGGCCGCCACCGACGGCAAAGACAGGCCCAGTTCTTCTAATCGCTTACTTGGGTTCATCGAAGGGCTCCTTCTTTCGAGCTTCTTCCGGGGACTCCGCCGCCTGTGGGATATCCGTGCCACTGGCGGTGGCATGGTCCACGCTCGCGTGGCCATGTTCGATGGGTCGCACCACGTCGTGCCGAGACTCGTCAATGTCAGAGTGGGTATCACTGGCGGCTGGCCCGCCAGTGCGGGCCTGCCCGT
>CBDUZY010000417.1:0-3526 GCA_965371825.1 uncultured bacterium | reverse complement strand
CGGTTCCGCGCCGATAATCACTAGACAGTTCGGGCGGCGTGGCCGTGTTGCCGAGACGGAGCCGGTTCCGAGACGGCTGAGCTAAGCACGTTGGGTCATCCGAAGCGCCTGGAAACGGCCACGAGCTTGAAAGTATCAAGGGAGTATGACTAATGCAGCAGCGAGCAATGGGCATCGTCGTCGGCGGCGGACCGGCACCGGGTATCAACGGCGTGATCGGGGCAGCCGCGATCGAGGCAATCAACAGCGGACTTAGGGTCATCGGTTTCTACGACGGCTTTCAGCATCTCGCCGGTGAGGAGTTCGACCCGGCTGAGCACACGAGGCAACTGTCCATCAGTGACATGAGCCGGATTCACTTCGACGGCGGCTCCATCCTGCGCACCTCGCGGAAGAGTCTGCTCGACAAGAGTAAGCTGTCGACATCGACGATCGTACAACCGGATCCTGAAAAGGCGAAACGTGTATGTGAGCGTCTGAGTTCGCTCGGTGTGACGCACCTGCTGACCATCGGCGGAGACGACACGGCGCTCAGCGCCCGTTTCGTGGCCGAGCACTCCGGGGCGAGCATCCGCGTAGTACACGTGCCCAAGACCATCGATAACGACCTGCCACTTCCGGGCGACATTCCGACTTTCGGCTTCACCACCGCGAGACATGTCGGAGCGTCGATCGTTGCCAACCTGATGGAAGACTCGCGCACGACTTCCAGGTGGTACATCGTCGTGACCATGGGTCGCAACGCGGGTTTCCTGGCCGAGGGAATAGCCAAGGCCTCCGGGGCGACGTTGTCGATCATCCCCGAGGAGTTCTCCGAGTCCACGACGGTCCACGACGTCGCCGACATCGTCGAAGGGTCGATGCTCAAACGCCGCACCATGGGCAGGAAAGACGGCGTCGCGGTCATCGCCGAGGGAGTTGCATACAAGCTCGGCGATCGAGATGAGCTTTCTCGGCTGCTCGGCAAGGAGGTGCCGGTCGACGCCGCCGGACACCCGAGGCTGTCCGAGGTGCCGCTCGCTCAGATCCTCAAGGAAGAACTCATGCGGCGATTCGAGGAACGTGGAGACAAGGTCACGATCGTCGCCCACGTTCTCGGTTACGAACTGCGCTGTGCCCCCCCCATGTCATCCGACCTCACTTACACCAGAGATCTGGGACACGGCGGCGTGCGCCTGCTGCTCGACCCGAACCGGGATATGTCGTCGGGCGCCATGGTGACGCTGCAACGAGGCAACCTCGTGCCGATGGCTTTCGCGGACATGGTCGATCCGGAAACGAACCGCACCAGCATCCGTACCGTCGATCTCGACAGCTACACATACAGCGTGGCCAGAGCGTACATGATCCGCCTCGAAAAAGGCGACTTCGAGTCGCCGGAGATGCTGAAGGCTCTGGCGGCCGAGGCCAAGATGACACCCGAGCAGTTCCGCAAACGTTACGAACCGGTGGTCCGCGAGGCGTCCGTGCACGACTTCGAGCACCGCGCCCGCCCGGTCGTGCTATCAACGTAAGCCGCGTTTCCCGACGGGTGCAACCGTGCTCCTTGACGGGGCACACATTGGCGATGCGCGTCGCCAAGGGCCAATCGATGCTCGTCCGCGCCGCCTCTGCGCCACAGGCCGCATTCTGCTTGCACAAATCCACCTGCGTAAGTAGGGTTCCCGGCGATGGCCGGACCTGAGCTTCAGCAATCTCCCTCGGCGGAACGTGCGCCCCACTGGCGCGACTGGCTAGGCCTTAACAAGTCGACCGTGGCGCTGCTCGCGACGATTCTGTTCGTGACCGCCGCCACGGAGCTTTGGTCGCCACTGATTCCCCAGTATCTCAAGGCGCTGCAGAGCCGAGCCGGCGCGGGCGAAGTCTGGGTGATCCTGCTTGTCGGGGGCTACGGTTTCTACCGCGACACTCTCGAGGCGGTCAACTACTACGTCGGTGGGGCGATCGCGGGCAGGTTCAACACGCGTCGGTCCCTGCTGCTGTTCAACGGGCTCCCGCTCATCGGGCTTGTCATCCTTTTCCTGTGGGACGCCCGCATCGGCGTGTTTGTCGCCATCCCCTTCATTTTCGCATGGGACAGCATCGCCGGACCCGCGATCGTGACGGTCGTCGGAGATTCACTGCCGTCGGATCGCCGCACGATGGCCTTTTCGCTCCAGGCGATCTTCCGACGTGTCTCGCGAATTCTCGCGTATCTCGTCAGTGCTCCACTCATCTGGTACTTAGGCAGAATCAACGGTTTGCGAGCCGACGCCCTCATTGCCGTTGCCTTCGTTCTCTGTGCGGCCGCCATTCAGTATCGCTACATGCGCACGGCGAGTCGCGATAAGGTCGCGGCGTTCAAACGTCCGCGTCATCTGCTGAAACGGTTCAGCCCCGATCTCAAACGTCTGCTGGCTGCCGACATCTTCTCCCGCTGGGCCGAAGGTCTCGCCGGGCCGTTCATCATTCTCTACTGCGTGCCCATTCTCGCCGCTGACTTCGACAAGGGCACGTCCCTCTACCAGTCGGTGTTGCTGACCATTCAGGCGGCGACCAACATCATTCTCTACATCGTGATCGGCCCGCTGGCGAGCCGGGCGGGCCTCGCGAAGAAACCTTACATCGGACTTACGTTCGTGTTCTTCGCTCTGTTCCCCATCAGCCTCATTGTGCTGGGACCGACGCTGGGAAGTGCGGGGCTCGCCCTGGCGTTTGTGGTTGGCGGTTTGCGCGAGATCGGCGAACCGGCTCGCAAGGCCATGGTCTCCGATCTGGTCCCAGCGAACGTCAAGACACAAGCAATCGGCCTGTACTGGAGCGCAAGGAGTTTCGCGGTCATGTGGGCCGCCCCCGTCGGTGCGGTGTTGTGGATCGTCGGCGATAGGATCCAGCCCGGACTCGGACCGATCCTCACGTTTGCCAGCGCTGGTGCGATTGGTTTTGTCGGCGCGGTCCTGTTCTTCCTGCGCTTCGGCCGAAACGCGACTCCCGCTGACGATGCGGCGTAGGCCTCCGGTCGACTCGACACTCACGGCCCCCCATTGCTCAACTTCGCTCAACGCGAGCGAACAGTCGCCGCGTTTTAAGCAATACAGCGACCGGTCCGTGTGCCACTGCTCTCGAGCAGTGCCACGAGCCTGACATCATCGGGAAGTAGGCCACGCCACCCCGACGCAGACTACACATCAAATCGTACCAGACATAAGAGTCAGCCCGTCGTGCATACTGAACGGCGCCGGCGAATCACGACTACTCCTGCGATCAGGATGACAACGCCCATGGCGATCACACCGATCGTGGATACCGTAGGAATCGCCATCGCCGCGAGCTGGAACCGGGCGATGAGTGTATCGGGATCAGTGTCGATCGTGCCTTCCAGGTCATCCTCCGAAGTCCAAAGAGCAATCCAATTGCCCAGTCCGTCGGTTGCAACCATCGGATCGTTGTCGGATCCGCTGTCGGTAGCGGCGTTGGTGTTCAGCGACTCAGCCTGGCTCCAGGTCGCCCCGTTATCGACACTTCGCGAGATCAGTAGATCATTTTC
>CBDUZY010000416.1:0-3530 GCA_965371825.1 uncultured bacterium | reverse complement strand
CCTCTTTGCCGATGGGAAGACCGGGCACGTAGCGGTAATCGCCATACATTTCACCACGGAAGGGATAATAGAACGTCGCCGGGCAACCCCAGTGAGTTGCGCCGATGTTGACGTCGAAGCCCTGGGTCTCCGGGTAATGAAAAGCGTCGCCCAGATGCCATTTGCCGATGTGGGCGGTCGCGTAACCTGCTTCCTTCAGCCGTTCGGCGATGGTGATCTTTTCCAGCGGCAGATCCTCGCGCGTGGCGGGTGGAATGACCCTGAGTTTGCGCGGCGGGTTCTTGGCCCCTTCGCGCCAGATCGTCATGTGCAATCGCGCCGGGTGTTCGCCCGTCATGATGGCCGCTCGGGTCGGCGTGCAAACAGGGGCGGCGGCATAGGCATCCGTAAAGCGCATGCCATGCCGTGCCAGGCGGTCAATATTCGGCGTCTCGTGCAAGTCGCTGCCGTAGCACCCCAGGTCCGACCAGCCCAGATCATCGACGAGCAGATAGACGATGTTCGGTCGCGCTACACCGGCACTAGGTTCTCGGGCGTCCAACGATTGCGCCGCGACAAAAAACGAAACGACGAACAATGTCGAACGTAGAAAACAAGCCCGGCTTTGTGCAAATGCTGGGCTCCTCAACTTACTTGCACCCGCGTTCCTTCGTGATCTCATCGCGGACTACCTCCAAAAGTGCTTTTGTCAGTTGGACGCCTTCAAACTTGCTATGCTTGTCACCTTCGAATTCGATGCCGACGTAACCTCGGTATCCCTCGTCGACCAAGATCCGCATCATCCGCCGGTAATCGGTGTGAATCTCGTTGCCGTCCTGGTCGAACTCGGTCGACTTCGCACTGACCGCCTTGGCAAACGGCATGAGTTCTTTCACGCCCTCATAGCGATCGTACTGCTTGCCCGTCTTGCGATCGATGACGAAGTTACCGAAGTCGGGCAGCGTGCCGCTGCGCGGGTGATCTACCTTCTGGATTACCGCGGCAAGCCACTTGCCATTGGATGACAGTCCTCCATGGTTCTCGACGATCGTGTTGAGTCCCAGCTTGGCGCCGAACTCGGTCAACCGGCGCAATCCGTCGGTGGCATAGTCTAGCTGCTTGTCCCAGCTTCCGGCGCTGGCGGCGTTGACGCGGAGCGAGTGGCAACCGAGGAACCTGGCGGCTTCGGCCCACTTGTAGTGGTTCTCGACCGCCTGCTTGCGCGCTTTGGCATCGGGATCGCCGAGCCGGCCTTCATTATCGACCATGATCAGCAGCGCTTTGACCCCCGCATCCTGCTGCCGCTTCTTCATCTCGCGCAGATACGTCTTGTCGGCCGCCTTGTCCTGGAACATCTGGCTCGAGTATTCTATGGCGTCCATCCCAAACCTCTTGCGAGTGGTCCTTGCGAAATCGAGGTTGTCCAGATCGCCCCCCTTGGCCTTGAAGAGTTTGTTTAGCGACCATTGGGCAAGCGATATCTTGTAGAGGCCGGCGGCGTCATCCGAGGCGGGCGCCGAAACCGCACAACCGGCGGCACAGAGACCGGCGGCAAGGGCGCCGCTCTGGCCAAGGAACTGTCGGCGAGTAACATTGTGTATCATGACTTGTTTCTCCTGCAGTTAGCGTTTCATTGGTTCATAGCGTCCAGCCCCTGCGGTATTCTCGCTTGACAAACGCCTCCACCTCCGGCGCCCTGCGGGCCTTCATGTTTTCGGCGTCCCACTCGATTCGCTTGCCCACGCGAACTGCTACAATACCCAGTAGCACCGTTTCGGTCAACACGGCTGAATAATCGAACTGCGACAACGCCGGCGGGCCGCCCTTGCATGCGGCGATCCACTCGATGTAAGGGTCTCCAGCGCGGCGAATCGTCGGTTCCGGCGGTTTGTAGTCGGCAAACTTCTCTTCGGGAAGCAGCTTCCATTTTCTGCCCCAGGCGTCCGGGATGTACATCGTGCCTTCGTCGCCAATCAGCAGAGAGCCGGAATGTGGAAGCGGTTGGCCATCGGCAAGTTCCTGAGGTGGAACCTTGCCCGCGTCATACCATTTCATGGTTACGGCCGGTTGGTCGCCACGCGCGGGAAACTCGTAAGTAATGATCTCCCAGGCCGGCCCGGTCTCTGAATGCACGTTTGGTGATTGTGCTTCGATCGCGGTCGGTGATCCCAGATCCAAGGCCCAAAAGGCGGTGTCCATCACATGGCAACCCATATCCCCGAGAGCTCCCGTACCGAAGTCCCACCAGGCTCGCCAGTTGTGAGGCACATATGTCGGATGATACGGCCGCTCCGGTGCCGGCCCCAGCCAGAGATCCCACTGCAAGGTGCGCGGAATCGGCGGTCGCTCGGAGGGGCGGTCAAGAGGCTGCTCCCAGAATCTGCCGGGGCGATCGGTCCATGCGTGGACGTGGCGGACACTCCCGATTGCTCCCGAACGAACAATCTCAACAATCTGCCGCGTACTGTCGTACGAATGCCCCTGGTTCCCCATTTGAGTCGCCAGCTTCTGCTTGCGAGCTACCTGACGCATCACCCTTGCTTCATAGACGGAATGCGTCAGTGGCTTTTCACAGAAGACATGCTTTCCGAGCTTCATCGCCATGATGCTGGCGGGAGCATGATGATGGTCCGGCGTGGCTACGACAACCGCGTCGAGATCCCTTTGCTTCTCGAGCATCTGGCGGTAGTCGTGGTATCGTTTTGCCTTCGGGTAGGCCGCCAGTGCTTGAGCGGCCCGCGCTTCATCCACATCACAAAGAACCACGATGTTTTCGGTCGCGCAGCCCTGCAAGTCGGCGAATCCTCGACCGCCGCAACCGATCACGCCAATGTTCAGCTTTTGATTCGGCGACCTCGCCTGGCTGGTGGTTTCGTGTCCGGCAACGTACCAGGAAGCAGCCAGAGCCGTCGAGTGCTTGAGGAATCGCCGACGACTTGTCTTATGTTGCAACATTAAGGTTTTTCCTTTTATCGTTTCGCTATCGTCTTTGTTCGACTCGTATCATTCCGGATACAGGCGTGCTTTGCGTTGCCTGGCCGGCGAAAAACGCCCAAATGCGGGCCATCTGAATTATAAATAGTAGCGTCCACTACGACGCTGTCAACAAGTTCCTCCTGCCTCACCCTTGACGGTTCATTGCTCTGAGGCTTTGATTGCAACATCAGCACATCCCGGGCATAATAAGACCATTCATCCTTGGCAGTGTTGTCGAAACATAGTTGAACCGGAAATGTCCCTTATGTCCGGAGAATGATACGGCCACCTGATTTGAAGAAGGGCCTGTTTTGAGTGTTGGTACGATAATCTTAGTGGGCGGTGCTTTTGCCATTTTGTCTGCAAGTTGCAACTTGTGCTCGAATCCTGTGAGCTTCCATGTTGACGATAGGACATCAGACGTTTCGGGGTTGCCACCTGAACAGTGGGCGCTGTGTATCATAGAACGCTTCATGAGCAAAGAACGGCATCCTGCAAATTACAGGACGGATCTAACACTTGAGGCGATACTGACGTTCTATGATCACACGTCAGATGAACGTCTCCTGAGTTAT
>CBDUZY010000415.1:0-3535 GCA_965371825.1 uncultured bacterium | reverse complement strand
CGGGCCTGGCAGAGCGCCTATCGACGATTCCAGAACGGCACACGCAACGCGCCCGGTAGCCCAGCTCTTCCCGATATTGGACAAAAGGCTTGACAGTAAGTAAGTACTTACTTACAATATTCGCATGACGAGACAGAAGCGCAGGCCGAGAGCGGAGAGACGGGAGCAGATCGCCCAGGCGGTGCTGCACATCGTTGGCACGACCGGTATTACGTCGCTGACTACGACCACGCTGGCCCGCGAGATCGGGGTCACGTCGGGGGCGCTGTTCCGGCACTTCAAGTCGCGCGACGAGATCCTGGGCGAAGCGGTCCGCTATGCCACTCGCCAAATCGACGAGACGTTTCCCGACGAGACGCTTCCGGCGCCCGAACGAATCGTCATGCTGGCGAAGAACCGACTGCAAGTGTTGCGCTCCGAGCCCGGGGTTGCGTGGTTGCTGCGGTCGGAGCAGGCCCGTCTCGCGCTCCCCGCCGACGCGGTACGGCTGCTGCGCAGTCGCGCCGAACGAACCAAGCAGTACATTCTCGCCGCCATCGAGGATGGCGTCGCCGAGGGAAGCATCCGCGGCGATATCGCGCCCAAGATTTTGCTCGTTCCCATTATGGGAACGATTCATGCCGTCCTGGGCATGCCTGGCATCACGGGGAAAACGACGGCGAAAGAGTCAAGCGATCCAGATGCGGTCTTGTCCGCGCTCGTGCGCATGATCGCGCCCGAACAGACAACCTGAACGTCGTTACCAAAACTCGTAGAGGAGAGAAAACGATGACTTTGCAAAGCGACACACCCGTCGGCCAACTGGCCACGGAGTTTCCTCTGGCCACGAGAGTGTTTCACCGCCACGGCATCGACTATTGCTGCGGCGGCGGCCGACCGCTCAATGAGGCGTGCGCGAAGCGCGGATTGAATACCGAGACGGTTCTCGCCGAGATCCACGCCGAGCTGGATGTCCCCGCTGTCCCGGCGCAGCGTTGGGATCAGGCGCCGCTGGAAGATCTGATCGATCACATCCTGGTCACCTACCACCAGCCGCTCAACGAGGAACTCCCGCGGCTGATGCTGATGTCAGCCAAGGTCCTCCAGGTTCACGGAGACAAGGATCCTGAAACGCTCTCCGAACTCAATTCCGTGTTTCTCGCGCTCAAGGACGAGCTCGAGCAGCACATGCAAAAGGAAGAGCAGATCCTCTTCCCCATGATCCGCCAGGGACAAGGCGCGATGGCCAGCGATCCGATTTCGGTGATGGAACACGAGCACGCATCGGCGGGTGCGGCTCTCGAACGCCTCAACGAACTCACCAAGGGCTACGAGGTCCCCGAGCACGCCTGCAACACCTGGCGTGCGCTGTGGCATGGACTCGCGGCCCTGGAGAAGTCGCTGCACCAACACATCCACCTGGAAAACAACATCCTCTTTCCCCGCGCACTCAACGGCTAAGCGCACGAACCGTTTCCCCAGCCCGCGATGGAGGGCGCTCTCTTTGATCGAAGGAACGCCTCCTCGCGCGCGATGGGAGGAACCCGGACGTGGGGGCGCTGCATCCCGGTCCTCGGAGTAGACCGCTATCTCCCGTAATCATGTCGGGGCGTGTTTTAACATATTTATGTAGAATGAATTATAGACCGGCGTTTCCAACGGAGCAGTGCTCGAACGTGCTTGTTTGGGCTTAGCGAGGTTCAAGTTCGCAGAATTCAACCACTTGAGCGACTCGTGGCGTAACGACCGGAAAATGAGAGGTTCGCTACCGGGACCACCGGCCGCTTTGGGACTTGACACGGGGTAAATATGACTATATTATATGACTGGTCATAATTATTGACCATTGGAGGTCAACAATGAAGTCAATAGGTGCCGCAAAGTTCAAGGAACAGTGTCTCGCATTGCTCGATAAGCTCACACCGGATGGGCTGATCATCACGAAACACGGGAAGCCGGTCGCGCGCGTCATCCCGTACGCCCGGAAATCCGCGAACCTCATCGGGACGCTTCGGAACAAGATAGAGATCGAGGGCGATATTCTCTCCACAGGGACCGCGTGGGACGCCGATGCTCAATCTTGACACGCACATTCTGGTTCATGCGCTCCGCGGCGACATCAAGCCTGGCGAGCGCAAGTTGCTCGCGAACGATTCGTGGGGTATTGCCTCTATCGTTCTCTGGGAGCTGTCAAAGCTCGTCCAACTCGGAAGGGTGACGCTGGATCTCGACGATCCCGAGGTAACCACCGCATTGTCCAGCGTTCACGTGTGGCCGCTGGATCTCGAGATCGCTCGCGTCTCGACTCAACTGGACTTCACTGGCGACCCGGCGGACGAACTCATTGCCGCAACCAGTATCGTTAACCGCGTTCCACTGGTAACCCGAGATCGTCGCATTCTTCGTTCAAAGATTGTTCCCTTTCCACGTTGAGATAGGCCGGAGATCAAGCTGTTTGGAGGCACAACACGTGCCTTGTGCTTTCGCTGTGGGCAATGTCTGGTGTGGGAGAATGGCGTCCCGAACGTGACGTTAATCGAACCGCCCGGCAGTTTGCCGAGGCGCTTCTTGCGGCATAACACCCAGAACAGATGCCTGCCGCTATTGTAACCAGGATTTCCGGTTAGATTCCTCTTATGAAGTCAGCCCAGGAGGGTGTTCCAGTCACTTCACTTTGTCGGACAGATCGAGCGAAATATCGAGCACGCCATTGTCTATCTTGTATTGCTCCCACAGAGCTACCATTTCTTTGAGCCTTTCTGGATGTTGCTGGCTGAGATTGGCTAGCTCAGCGGGGTCCTGCTTCAGATTGAACAATTCCCAATCGCCCGGACCGAACGGCGGAGGCATCGACAGGATTTTCCAGTCACCGACGAAGAAGGCCTTCAACCCGAAGAGTTCATAGCCGACCTGGCTCGCCTCTTCATACGGCGATTCAACCTTCCCCTCGAACAATCCCAGCACAGATCTGCCTTGCATGGGTCTGACCTTGCGCCCCTCGAACCCTTCGGAATGCGAGATGCCCGCGAGATCGAGAATCGTGGGCATAATGTCCCGCACGTGGAAGAACGAGTGATTCAACGTGCCAGGATTGGCCAGCCGGCCCGGGGGCTTGACTAGGAATGGCGATCTGATGCCGCCTTCGGCCGTAAATCCTTTGAACATCCGGCTCGGAGACATGCTGGCCTGGGCCCAGCCCGGACCCGTTTCGATAAAAGAGTTGATTAAACCGCGGTTTTCCAGGCTGTTGTCGAATGAGCTCAGGTATTCGTCCGTCTGACCGGGATACGCTGTCGGCAGTGCGCCGTTGGCACCGTTGTCCGAGAAAAAGATGATCATTGTGTTGTCGTATTCGCCGATCTCCTTTAAGTAGTCGAAAACCCGTTTGATCTGTTCATCCATGCAGTCAACCATCGCCGCGTAGACTTCCATGTCGCGGGCCGCTTTGCGTCTCTCCTCGGCGGGCATATCGTCCCAGGCTTTTACAGACGCCAGACGCGGGAAGGGCTCGGCATCCTTGCCGATGATTCCGAGGTCTTTCAACCGTTGCAGCCGT
>CBDUZY010000414.1:0-3555 GCA_965371825.1 uncultured bacterium | reverse complement strand
ACGATGTCTGACGACGCCTCGAAATCCACCGCCGAGCCGACCGTGCTGCTGGTGGACGACAACGCTCAGAACCTCGAGCTCCTGGAAATCTACATGGAGGACCTGCCCGAGGCCCGGGTGGTCACGGCCACCAACGGGATCGAGGCCCTCGCCAGGGTGGCTGAGGAGTCGCCCGACGTGATCCTGCTGGACATCATGATGCCCAAGATGTCGGGCTTCGAGGTCTGCAAGCGGGTCAAGTCGGACCCCAAGACGCGCGACATCATCGTGGTGATGGTGACGGCCCTCAACGAGCCGAGCGACATCGAGCGGGCGGCGGAGTGCGGCACCGACGACTACATCTCCAAACCAATCGACCGCAAAGCCCTCGTGGAACTGATTCGCAGCCTGCTATCAGCCCGGACGAAGAGTTGAACATCGACACGAGGATTCACCACAGAGCACGCAGAGGACGCGGAGAACAGAGGAGTGAGCGGCTGCGCCGCGACTCAAACACAGATGCTCCAGTGCACCTCTGCGTTCTCCGCGGTGAATCTCCGGTGAGAGCGCGGGTTAAGAGTAAAAACCCGTGCACACGTTATCCGCCGAAGCGGTCCTTCCATTCCTTGAGTTGTTGAAGGGCGTCCAGCGGCGTCACGCTGTCCGGGTCGATGGCGCTGAGCAACTCGAGCAGCTCCTCGCCGGGATCGCGAAACAGCGTGAGTTGGGCGTCGTCGCGGGTCTTCTTTCGGGCAAGTTCGGGCGTGCGGGCTTCCCTGTCGAACCCCTTTTGAAGTTCATCGAGCACCTCGCGGCTACGGCGGATAACAGCCGGAGGAATGCCGGCCAGCTTGGCGACGTGAATCCCGTAGCTGCGACTCGCTCCGCCTTCGACGATCTTGTGCAGAAAGACGATTCCCTCGTCGCCGTACTTCGCGGTCGAGTGCTCCTGGACGGCTACGTTGAAGTTGCAGACGTTGCGAAGCAGGCCGGAAAGCTCGATCAGCTCGTGATAGTGAGTGGCTACGAGCGTGCGGCAGCCGACCTCGTTGGCGAGCTGCTCGGTAATCGCCCACGCCAGCGAGAGGCCGTCGAAGGTGCTGGTTCCGCGGCCCAGCTCATCCAGCACGACGAGTGACGAGATCGTGGCATTGTGCAGGATGTTGGCCGCCTCGGTCATTTCGACCATGAACGTCGACCGCCCGCGCATGATCTCGTCCGAGGAGCCGACCCGGGCGAAGATGCGGTCCACGACCGAGAAGGTCATCTCACCGGCGGGCACGAACGAGCCGATCTGGGCGAGCACGGTGATCAGAGCTACCTGTCTGATGTAGGTGCTTTTGCCGGCCATGTTCGGACCGGTGATAACGAAGACGCGGGCGTCGGGCCCGACCATTATCGTGTCGTTGGGAACGAATCTGTCGCCCAGCGTCTGATCGAGCACGGGATGGCGACCTTCGCGGATCTCCAGCCGGCCGTCGTCGACGAACTGCGGCCGCACGAAGCGGCGCTGCACGGCTAACTCCGCAAGCCCCGCAACGCAGTCGAGCCGCCCAATGGCGCCGGCGACCTTCATCAGCCGATCCATCCACGACGCGACCTGCTCGCGCACCTTCTCGAACAGTGTGTACTCGAGATCGTTGGCCCGATCGCGAGCGGTGAGCACCTCCTCCTCGTACCGTTTTAGCTCGTCGGTGATGTATCGCTCGGCGTTCTTGATTGTTTGCTTGCGGACGTAGTCGGGCGGGGCCTTGTCGCGGGCGCTGTTGGGGATTTCCAGGTAGTAGCCGAAGACGCGGTTGAATCCGGCTTTGAGCGAGCCGATTCCGGTCCGCTCGATCTGCTGCCGTTGGTAGTCGGCGAGCCACTGTTGTCCATCCTGACCGACCGCACGAAGGCGGTCCAGCTCGGCATCGAAGCCGTCGGCGATGAAGCCGCCCTCGCGAACGGTGAGCGGCGGATCGTCGCGAATCGCCCGGCGGAGCAGGTCGGCAAGCTCCGTCATGCCGGTGACGTTGTCGGCGACGTCCTCGAGGAACGGCGCTCCGCCGCGAATGTCCTCAGCTATGGCCGGGAGCGTTTCGAGCGTTCGGCCCAGGGCGCTCAGGTCGCGCGGCGAGGCTCGACCCAGGGCGACTCGGCCGGCGATGCGCTCGACGTCCGCCATCGTCCGGAGTCGCTGCCTGACCCGGGTCCGCGAGACGTCGTCGTCGAGGAGCGTAGCCACGGCCTGCTGCCGAGCGGTGATCCGCTCCGGCGAGGTGAGTGGAGCACGTAGCCAGTGTCTCAGCTTGCGTCCGCCGTGCGGGTGGATCGTGCGGTCGATGGCGTGAAGTAACGTCCCCTCGCGCGAGCCGCTACGCAGCGTCCGGTCGATCTCCAGCGATCGCCAACTGCTGTGGTCGATCTGGACGAAGTCGCCGGTTGTGCGGCGGTGGATCGCCGTCAAGTGGGCGATGGTTGTCTTTTGAGTTTCAGCCAGGTACTGAATCGCGCACCCGGCCGCACACAGCGCCGTCGTCATGGTCTCGAAGCCGAAACCGGCCAGCGTCGACACGCCGAAGTGTTCGAGCAGCGACTTCTCGGCCTGGTAGCTGGAGAACTCGTGGAGGGGTCGGCGAGTGACCGCAGTATCGCACGTCGAGCGCAAATGCTCGGCGATGTTCTCAGCCGGGCGATCCCGCTCATCGTCGATCAGCAGCTCAGCCGGGTGGGCTCGGGTCAGCTCATCGAGCAGCGAATCGGCCGGCACGTCGAGCACCTCGAACCTCCCGCTGGCAAGCTCGACGAAGGCCACACCGGCCTCGCGCCCTCGGACGCAAACGGCCGCGAGGATGTTATCGTCGCGATCGTCGAGTAGAGCCTCGTCGGTGAGAGTGCCGGCGGTGACGATGCGGACCACGTCGCGGCGGACGACGCCCTTGGCCTGCTTGGGATCCTCGAGCTGCTCGGAGATAGCCACCTTGTAGCCGGCGGTCACGAGCTTGCCCAGGTAGTTCTCCAAGGCGTGATAGGGGATGCCGGCCAAGGGTATCGGGTTGTCCGAGCCCTTGTTTCGCGAGGTCAGGGCGATGCCCAGCACCTTCGAGCAGAGCACGGCGTCGTCCCAGAAGGTCTCGTAGAAATCGCCCATGCGAAAGAGCAGGACGGCGTCGCCGACTTTCTCTTTTTGCTCGATGTATTGGCGCATAGCCGGGGTGTTCGCACCGACGCGGGCGGCGCCGGTTTGCGACGGCGGTTTCGATGACTTCTGACTCGTCGGCAACTCGCTCTGCTCCCGGAACTCGGTTCCGAGGCGAATGATAACCGAGATGCGGAATCGAGCCCAACGGGGTCGTCACAGGTGTTGACGTGGCGGGTCCGGCGTCACCTGATACGCACGTCGCCGCGGAAGATCTTGAAGACCATTACGACATCGAGAACAACGACTAGGATCACGAACCAAGCGGGGTGAAGGCCGACCAGCGGGAATCCCCAGCCACCGGCAAGCCAGAGGCCGATGAAGATGAGCGCCGCCTTCAGGTCGAACTCCCGAAGGCACCAGCCCGCGACTAGAAGGACCCAGAAGGCGATGAA
>CBDUZY010000413.1:0-3572 GCA_965371825.1 uncultured bacterium | reverse complement strand
CGGATGTAGATTTCGGTCTTTCCCGAGCCGCTGACGCCGAACAGCAGCGTGACGGAGAAGCGGTTCGCCTCTACCGCCTGGTTGACGGCATCCAATGCGGTCCGCTGCTCATCGTTGAGTTCGAACGTGGGCTCGGCGAGTGGTATCTCATCGTGGTCCTCGGCGGTCTGGGGAATCTCTTCGATGACCGTGACTTCGACCCATCCCAGCTTCTCGATACCGCGCAAGACAGCGAGTGACGTTCCGGTTTCCGCAAGCAACTGGGGAACGCGGACTGGTTCATTCACCCCCGCCAGTGCGTCGATCAGCGCCCGCCGCGCAGGACTGATGCGCTTGCCGCTTGACTCGATCTCCTCAACCGTATGGCGCAACCGAGCGTAGCGGACCTTCGTGAGGCCGCTTCTCTTACGAACCGCCTCCGGCGTCATGGCCTTGAGTGTTCGGCCGAGCGGACAGCAATAGTGTGTGGCGATCTCCCGGCCCAGTTCAACCATCTCGGGCGAGAGGAAACTCGTCGAATCGACAAGAGAATCAATCGGCTTGAGCGTGCTGTCCCATGCTCCGCGGTCGAGGGCGACGACGAACCCGACCGCCGGATGACCGCGGCGTCCGAGCGGAATGGTCACCCGCTGGCCGATGGCTAGCGATCCTTCCATGTCGGGCGGAACCGCGAAGGAATAGGTTCGGTCCACGGGAAGGAGCGGAGCAACCTCGGCTACGATTCCTTCGCGCTGCTCGCCCTCCTCGATCCAGAGGCGGCCGCCGGTATCATCTTGCTGTGCAGGCCTCATACGTTGACACCGAGACATTCGTGGATGATTCCTCGCCTGATGGTAACCGCCGGGTACCTTACACCGAAGGCGCGCGGTCGCCACTTTGCGGGATTGTCGGCGTGGGCGAGGGTTCCGGGTCCAACGCCGGCGCGTCCTCCGGCGGCGGATGAGATAATCGTCGGCCTAGCTATCGTAGTGGCGGGGGCTTGGCGGGCTTGGTCTCGGCGTACTTGTAATCGAGCGGTTCCGGATGAGAGCGGAACCCCTTAATCTGCGGGAAATCTTCCGGTTTCTCGTTCGGATGGACGGCGAAAACCTCGACCCGGACGATCTCATCGAAGGGAACGGACACGACGAACGACCCGACTTGGTAGTGCTCGTCGACCGGGGCACACTCGAAGACGAGGTGTGACTTGCTGCTCACCTCGGCGATCTGCTTCACCTCGTAGCTGAAACCGTCGCGAAGGTAGACCAGCGTGCGGACCTCCAGCTCGCCGACGAATTTCTCGATCTCCTCGCCGTCCTGCCGTTTGTTCGGATCAAGATCGGGATATCGGGTGGCTGCGCAGCGCCACCGGGCCTCGTCGTGCTGCTCCTGAAAGGCTGGACCGTGGAACCAATCATGGTTGAACATAACGGAGCCGTCCTTTCTCACGATCGAGGCGGAGACCTTCTGCGCGGACCCAGGCGGGCTCGCCGGGACTCACGGCGGGGCACCGTAGCGACCCCGGTTTCCACCGTCAATCGTCCCGAGGATTGTATCGGTAGCGTGCACCGCTAGCATGTGTGTATGACCCCCGCTCAGCGTCGTGATTGTGTCAAACGCCTGGCAGGAACCCTCGGCTTCGACCGCTGTGGCGTCGCCAGGGCTGCTCCTATCGGACGTGCAGATTACGTCTCGGCGTGGCTTGCGGAAGGCCGTGCCGGGTCGATGGAATACATGCATCGTTATTTCAATCAGCGAGTCGATCCACGTGAAATGCTGGAGGGGGCACGCAGCGTCGTCGTCGTGGCCCTTCTCTACCATCAGCGACCGCCACCTGAGCCGGCGACACGCAACAACCCTCGTGGCCGCGTGGCGATGTACGCCTGGGGCGACGACTACCACAAGGTGGTCAGAGACAAGCTCAAGGCCCTGGTGGATCGAACGCGGGCCGAGCTGCCGGAGGCCTTTGAGGCGAGGATCTGCGTCGACACAGCGCCCGTCATCGAGCGGGAGCTGGCCGCCGCGGCGGGAGTCGGCTGGATCGGCAAGAATACCATGGTTCTCGACCACCGCCTGGGGAGCTACTTCGTTCTAGGAGTCGTCATCACGACACTCGACATAGCACCCGACGACCCTTTACCGGACCATTGCGGCACGTGCACGGCCTGCCTAGACGCGTGTCCGACGAACGCGTTCCCGCAGGCCTATCGCATGGACGCTTCACGTTGCATAAGCTATTTAACCATCGAGCATCGCGGCGATATCTCCACGCCGCAGAAGCAGATGATGGGCAACTGGATCTTCGGCTGCGATGTCTGCCAGGAGGTCTGCCCGTACAACCGCGGCGCACCGCTCACGCGCGAACCCGGATTTGCCGTGCGCGAACCCGGCCCGAACCCTTCGCTGGAGGACATCTTGGGTTGGTCAGTGGAGGACTATCGACGCACCCTCCGCGGCAGGGCGATGAAACGCGCCAAGCTGGATATGCTCAAACGTAACGCCGGGATCGCCAAGACCAACGTCGAACGACGCGATCCGTACCGCGACGGCTAGAGAGCGGCCTGACATCCGTGCCGCTCGCTGACACTCGCGGTTCTGATCCCTTCCCGCATTGCCCGCCAAGTAGGGCGCGGTGGAGCGCAGCGACACCTGCCGTCACCCGCGCATCGTCGGTGTTTCAACACCGGCGGCAGGTCTCACCCTTCGGCCCTACGCCGCTGATCCGTGCCGCGACTGCTGGGGAGCGCCGGGTGTCCCACCACCACGTCCGGCCATGGACCACGTGCTGGTGCCTCAACCTTGCGTAGCAGGCGTAGGGGGACGGAGGAATCCAAACGGCAACCGCCGGCGAGCGGGCACCGGCCGAACGCCCCCAACCCGTCGCAGAAACTCACAGGGGCCGAGGTTTCCGCCCGCTCGGTGTCCAATGGCATTCGCATGCCGGTTTGCGTAGACTACCGCCATGGGCGGTGTGCATCGTGGTGCAAAACGGACGGCTCCCAGACGGCCTGGGCGCCTGACTGCGCGCGCCGGCAGACCGTCGGCGTTGGTCGACACCCGCATCATCTACTGCGGCGACTGCCTCGATCAACTCCGCAAGCTGCCGGACGGCTGCGTGGACCTGATCTACATCGATCCGCCGTTCAACAGCAACCGCAACTACGAGGTCTTCTGGGGCGAGACGAAGGAGAAGCGGGCCTTTGAGGATCGCCATGCCAGCACACAGGCGTACATCGAATACATGCGCCCGCGCTGCGTCGAGTTGGGCCGCGTGCTCAAGAAGACCGGCAGCTTCTACTATCACTGCGACTGGCACGCCAGCCACTACGTCAAGGTCATGCTCGACCAGATAAATGGCGAGAACAACTTCCGCAACGAAATCGTATGGAAGCGGAGTCACGCGCACAGCGACACAAAACAGGGAATGGCGCAGTACGGACGCGTCTGCGACTACTTGCTCTTTTATGCCGGTGGAGATCGATGGACGTGGAACCCCATTTACACGCCGTATGACGATGACTATATGGATAGCGAATACCGCCATGTCGCCGCCGATGGCCGCCGGTACAAGGAGACCGATGTTACGGCTGCAA
>CBDUZY010000412.1:0-3580 GCA_965371825.1 uncultured bacterium | reverse complement strand
CACATGACCGACGGCGAGCCGACTCCGCGAGGCGATCGCGAGACACGGCAAAGGGAAATGCGGGCGGCTGCGGAGGTCCTCGGCGCTCAGGTGGTCGAGATGCTGGACTTGCCGAACCGGGTGCTTATGGACGGGCCGGAGGCGCGTTACGCTCTCGCGACGGTGCTGCGGCGATATCGCCCGAAGATCCTGGTCACGATGGCTGGTCGGACGCCGAGCGCCTCGCCGGACCACTATCAGGCTCAGCTTATCGCCGAGGCCGCCCGGTTCTGCTCCCAGCTCACCAAGTGGGACGATCGCTTTGACGGAACCGAGCCCTTCCGCATTGACCATCTGGTGTACCGCCCGGTGCGCATCTCCGCCGAGGTGCACCACTACCACTCGACGTTCGTGGTTGATATCACCGACACGATCGAGCAGAAGATCGAGGCCCTGCGGTGCTACCGCTCCCAGTTCGAGGGCGAGCGGTTTGCCGGGCTCGAGCACCACCTTCGGTCCAGCGCCGGTGTTGAGGGCAGCAGCGTGGGCGTGCGGTTCGGCGAGACCTACGCCTTGCCCAGACCGCTGGGCGTGAGCGACATGGTTGGACTGTTTGACGAGTGGCCGATTCCACCGCCGTTCTCGTCCAACGCCAAATCGGGATGAGTCCGCGAGCTGGGTCGACGGCTCGGCAACAGCGATCGTGACGGAAGGACCGATAAGTAGACTGTGCCGTCTGATGGTTCCTGAAGCGCTTGGAGAACGCCGTGCAGCTTTATGTGGATGACAAGCAGGTCGAGGATGAACCCGCGGTCGCCGGGACCCTCGAGGATGCGTTGCGCCATGTTCAGGATGAGGTGTGTGCGCTGGGCCGATTGGTGATCGGTGTTCGTGTGGACGGTGAGGACGTGCCCGGCGATGTGATGGTGGAGACGCTCAAGAAAGAGGTGCCGTCAGTTGCGCGGCTCGACGTCTTCACCAGCACAAAAGAGCGTCTCGTTACGGATGCCATGGCGCAGGCTTCGACCTCCTTGACCGAGACCGAGGCGTCAGCGCAGCGCGTGGCCGATATGCTCGTCGAGGGCAAGACCACCGAGGCGACCAAAGAGCTCGGTCAGTGCCTTCACATCTGGCAGCAGATTCATGAGGCCGTGGGCAAGTCGATCCTCATGCTGGAGTTGGATCCGGAGCGTACGACCATCAGCGATGAACCGCTGTCCGCGATGATTAGCAAGCCCAAGGACGTGCTTCTGCAGGTTCGCGACGCCTTGCGAGTCAGCGACCTTGTGCTGCTCGCCGACATCCTGAAATACGAGTTCGCCGAGGTGACCGACACCTGGCACGCCATCATCTCCCGCATCCGCCAGGCGGCTGAGGATCAGCAGGGCGAGTAGAGGGACACCCCGGGGTCACTCCGGCAGCTTCTCAGACGTAGGCCTGTGAGCCACTTCCACGTCAACAGGAGATAGAAGCATCCGCGCGAGCGGAACACCGCTCGAAGAGGTTCCTGAAGGACAAGACAATGTTGCTGCTGATTACCTACGCCGCGATCGCTCTCGGAGTCTCGTTTCTGTGCTCGATGCTCGAGGCGTCACTGCTGAGCGTTCCGGAGAGCCACGTGGCGATGCTGGTGGAACGCGGCTCCCGGTTCGGGCGCCCGTTGCAGGATATGAAATCCCGTGTGGATCGCCCGCTATCGGCGATTCTCACGCTAAACACCACCGCCCACACCGTCGGCGCGGTCGGTGTCGGGGCGGAGGCGGCAGCGCTGTTT
The DNA here is from genome assembly GCA_965371825.1 of uncultured bacterium. Classification (GTDB taxonomy): domain Bacteria; phylum Planctomycetota; class Phycisphaerae; order UBA1845; family UBA1845; genus JAJRUK01. The sequence goes on along the minus strand of CBDUZY010000412.1, from coordinate 1,827 downwards.
GGCCACGCCTGGGTTGGGATCACCAGTGCGGTCATGACGGTGTTGATCCTGGTTGTCAGCGAGATCATTCCGAAGACGCTGGGAGTGGTTTACGCCAAGTCGCTGGCCGGCTTCACGGTCATCACCACGCGCCTGATGATGGTGATCACCTTTCCGATCATCGCCGCGCTGCAATCGATGAGTCGGCTGCTGGGTTCCCAGGACCGGAAGGAGGCGCTGACCCGTGGCGAGTTCATTGCCGCGGCCCATCTCGGACGCCAGGCCGGATCGCTCGACGCGAGGGAGTACCAGACGGTCCGCAACCTGATGTCGCTGAATACGATCAAGATGCGCGAGATTCTAACGCCGCGAACCATGCTTGTGGCCCTGCCCGAGGGCCAGACTGTCGATGAGGTAATGAAAAAAGAGCGTCCGCTGCGGTTCGCTCGGATTCCCGTCTATCGAGAGTCGGTTGACCAGGTGACCGGCTATATCACCCGTTTCGAGCTGACCGAGGCGTATCGCTCGGGAGAGGGAGGCGTCACTCTGTCCGAGTTGAGCCGACCGATCCAGGCAGTGCCCGAGCAGGCCTCGGTTGGCGCCGCATTGGAACTCATGCTGCGGGACCGCGAGCACATCTTGCTGGTAGTCGACGAATACGGCGGCCTGGAAGGGATCGTGACGCTGGAGGACGCGATCGAGACTCTTTTGGGCATGGAGATCGTCGACGAAACCGACGCTACCACCGACTTGCAGGCTCTGGCTCGCCGGCTTGCTCGGCGCAGGCCAAGTCACGGCCGTCCGGACACAACACCTTCGGATCATGACCTTTGAACCGCGAAGGCATGACCGACAAGCGGACAGGTCGAGAACCCGCCCTCGCCGTGATCAGGCACGTTGGGCAGGTCATGGACCTGTCCTACCTGCGCATGACGAAGAACGCGTAGCTGTAGTATCGCGAGTACTTCACGAACACGTCGATCTCGTTCCGTGCTTCCGCGAGCACGTCCTTGGCCTCGGGGATTCCGTTCCATCTTTGCTCGTACTCGGATACTCGTTTCGCGAGGGGATCGTAGTACGAATCGGTCCAAGATGACGCGGGCAGGACAAAGTGGCCGACGGTCTCGTAGCCAAGCCGCGAGACTATCTGGAGTTTCCGGTCTACGGTGTCGATCTCGGGGTACGCCTTCCAGAACTCGATTACTTCCCGGGGCGGGTCTGGCTCGAGCCACACGGCTTCGCTGACCGCAACGTAACCGCCGGGCTTGACGAACTCCTTTATTCGTTCGAGGCCCTTCTCGAAGCCGATGAAGTAGATCGCGCCCTCGGACCAGAGGATGTCGAAGCTCGCCGGCTTGAACGCCATGTCGTTCATGTCGGCCTGGACCGTCTCGAGCCGATCCGTGACCCCCGCACGCACCGCGGCCTCCTTCACGCGTGAGATCATCCGAGGCAGCAGGTCAAGCGCCACAACGGTGCCGCCGGATATCCTGAGCAGCTCAACGGTCTGCATCCCCGGGCCGCAGCCAATATCCAGAATCCGGGGGTTTGGTGGGAGATCAGTCATCATCTCAAGAGCCCGGCGGGTCGAGGCGGTGTCACCGGGGCCCGCTCTGGGAAGGGCGCCGTAGAGTTCGATGAAGTAGTCCATTCGGTCCATGTGGTTTCCTCGGGTATCGCTCTCGTACACCTTCATGCACGCGCGTCGAGAACGTAGCAAGATCGGGCTGGGAGTCAATCAACGTCGGTCAGAATGAAATGAAGATCGTAAGCGGCGGCGTAGTCGGGGCCGAGATGAAGGCAGGTCGTCGACCTGCCCTACCTGGTGATTCTGGAGGTGTCGTGATG
>CBDUZY010000411.1:0-3583 GCA_965371825.1 uncultured bacterium | reverse complement strand
ATCTCCATGCCCGTGGACTACAAGGGCGAACCGGTCGACATGGGGTTCAACCCGAACTTCCTGACCGATGTACTGCGGGTTGCCCACGAGGAGCAGATCCGTTTTGATTTCAAGGAGGCGAACCGCCCCGGAGTGATCCGCCTTAGCGATGACTTCGTACACGTGGTCATGCCGGTGACCCTAACGTCGGCATAGCGATCTCGAGTCGTTATGGATGATGAAACGCAGTTACGTTGGGTCATGCAGAACCGCTCGCGGAGTGACCGGCCAAGACAGGCCGGGACGGTCATTGCCCGAATGTTGAAGGAGAGGTGGGAGGCCGACGCCGAACGATTGGCAGAGGTCGGGGCGAATATCGACGTTCTGGTAGACGACGAGTTCCGTGCCCATTGCCGCTTGGCTGGGCTAAGCAGAGGAGTACTCACAATCAACGTTGATGATCCGGCGCAAGTAAGTGAGATGCGCCACCGCTGGCTGGCCCCCTTGCGCCGGGCGGTGTCGGGGCGCGGAAAGAGCGTGCGGGTTGGCACGATCGTCTTTACTTTAGGGACAGCCGGGGTAACGATCAGACGGTAGAGAATGTACTCGCCGGAGGGCGCCGGAGACTCGACCGGTGCCAGGTAATCCCGCAGGGGGAAAGCATGGTAGGTTCAGTTAATGGCTGATGTGACCGCAACGAAGAGACGGTACGACGAATCGAGCATCACCGTGCTCGAGGGGCTCGCAGCCGTGCACAAGAACCCCGGCATGTACATCGGGGGGGTCGGCTCCGCCGGACTTCACCACCTGGCGTACGAGGCCATCGACAACGCCGTAGATGAAGCCCTGGAGGGATTCTGCGACTTGATTCTCGTCCGGCTCAATGCAGACCGGAGCTGTACCGTCGTGGATAACGGGCGGGGCATCCCGGTGGGACCTCTCGTTCACGAAAACCCGAAGCTCAACGGCCGGCCCGCGCTCGAAGTCGTGATGACGGTGCTCAACTCCGGAGGTAAGTTCAATCGTAGCAGCTACAAAGTCTCCGGCGGACTGCACGGCCTGGGAATCAGTGTGGTAAACGCCTTGAGCGAATGGCTTCAGGTCGAGATCCGCCGAGACGGTCAGTGCCACTCGATGACCTTCGAGCGAGGCGCAACCACGAAAGAACTACACTCGGAACCAGGAACCCCAAAGACCGGCACCAGCATCAGCTTCCGTCCGGATCGCAGAATCTTCGAGGACGCCGAGTTCAAGTACGAGACCCTTCAGACTCGGCTCCGGGAGTTGGCTTACCTCAATAGCGGCCTGCGAATTCGCCTCGTCGATGAGATCGGCGGCCGGGAGTGTGAGTACTACTACGAGGAAGGGTTGAAGGAATTCTGCGCCCACCTGGCCGGCGGCGCGGAGAGGCTCCACAAGGACCCCATACTCATCAAGGGCGAGGACGAAGAGAATGGGATCTCCGCCGACGTCGTCTTCCTGTTCACCGACAGCTACACCGAGAACATCCTTTGTTACGCCAACAACATCCATAACGTACACGGCGGCACACACCTGTCCGCCGTGAAGACCAGCGTCTCCCGCGTGGCGAGCACCTACGCCCGAAAAAATAATCTCATCAAGGGAAACACCACCGTAACGGGCGACGACTGGCGGGAGGGGTTGACCGCCCTGGCGTCGATCAAGCTGCGCGACCCGAAGTTCGAGGCCCAGACAAAGGTGAAGCTGCTAAACCCGGAGGTGGAGACCTTCCTGCAGCAGCTTCTCAACGAACGGCTGGGCAACTACTTCGAGGAGCATCCCACCGAAGCAAAGCGAATCGTACAAAAAGGCGTCCAGGCCGCCCAGGCAAGGGAGGCAGCCAGGCGGGCAAGGGACCTGTCGCGCAAGAGCGCCCTTAGCAGCGGAGGGCTGCCCGGCAAACTCTGGGACTGTCGCAGCAAGGACGCCGAGACGACGGAACTCTACCTCGTGGAGGGTGACTCCGCCGGTGGCATTGCCAAGCAGGGGCGGGACTCCTTCACCCAGGCAATCCTGCCATTGAAAGGTAAGATTCTAAACGTCGAGAAGGCCCGCATCGACAAGATGCTGACCCACGACGAGATCACCAAGATGATCTCGGCCATCGGGTGTGGTGTCGGCAAAGAGGACTTCGACCTCGCCAAGTGTCGATACGGCAAGGTCATCATCATGACCGACGCCGACGTCGATGGATCGCACATCCGCACCTTGCTCCTCACCTTCCTCTTCCGCCACATGAGACCGCTCATCGAGGCCGGCAAGGTTTACGTCGCCCAACCGCCGCTTTACCAGGTCAAGAAAGGCAAGCGAATCGAGTATCTGCTCGACGATCACCTGCTCAACAAAAAGCTAGCCGAGTTGGGCCTCGCCGGAACAGCCCTCCTGGTGCGCGAAGAGGGACGGGAAGAGCAAGTCGTCGAGGGCGGGCCGCTGCGAGTCCTCGTTGGCGACCTCGAGTCACTCGATGCCCAGTCACGCATCCTGGCACGGCGGGGGATCTCGTTCGAGGGCCTCATTCGCAATCACCGCGACCCAAAGCTGGGCCTGCCCACGATACTCGCCGAGATACACCGGCCCGGTAACGCAAAGCCCGAGCAGCGGTATCTCGCGGATGAAGCCGCCCTGTCCCAATTGCGCGAGAGCGAGTCGACCGGCGGTGAGGTCGTCGACGTCATGGAGGCGAGACACGTCCTGCTGGCCCAGTCCAACAACGGTCAGGGCAACGGCCAGGGCAACGGCGAACTCGATTTGCCCGCCCACCGCATCATCCGCCGCAAGCTTCCCGAGTGCGCCGTGCTCGACGAGATCATCACCCGGATCGAATCGCTAGGCCTGTGCGTTACCGATCTGTTCCTCGAGCGCGAAGAGCTCGTCACCGGCGAGCTGCCGCCGGCTAAGTTCCTCCTGCGCGAGCAGAGCGGCGAACCGGTCGAGCTCGACAATCTGGCCGACGTCGCTCCCGGAGTGCGCGATCTCGGCCGAAAGGGCCTATCCATAAAGCGTTTTAAGGGTCTCGGCGAGATGAACTCCGACGAGCTCTGGGAAACGACCATGGACAGGGACGTCCGCACGCTCCTCCGCGTCGTCGTCTCGGAGGACATGGCCGACCTCGAGCGCGCCGATCTCGACGCCCGCGAGGCCGACCGCATCTTCCGATTGCTCATGGGCGACAACGTCGAAGACCGCCGCCGATTCATCGAAGACAACGCCGTCAACGTCAAGAATCTGGATATCTAGCGTCCAGCATTACGCTAGATACTCGGCATCGTTAGGGCTAACGTACTCCATATTGTGTTCAGCACCTGATCGGCCACGTGTGCCATCACCCACCGCGCAGCAGGGTCAGGGCCGACGTAGGAGGGACTCTCGTGTGGCAGTCAGGTGGACGCCGTGGCTGCTCGCCGGACGCGCCCACGACATAGGGCGTGTAGCATCAATGTAGCTGGCCTTGACAAGGCTGTGCGAGCAAGTAGGTTGTGCGGCGGTCAGCGCAGGCGAGCGAAGTAACGGCAGTTTTGTCCACATTGGTTTCTTCCTCGCGCCCAGCATTTGATGCGCCGGGAATAGCACCTGCGCTGTCGCA
>CBDUZY010000410.1:0-3596 GCA_965371825.1 uncultured bacterium | reverse complement strand
CCCCCCCCCGAACGGGTCCGGTTCAGCCGGCCGGTTTCCTGACCACTATGCTGCCGTTGTGCGTCGAAACTACCAGGGTGTCGCCACCTTCACCGAGTCGGCCCTCCACGTGGCCACGCGACACTTTGATTGTCTCGATCGGGACATCTATATCGACACTGCCGTTGTGCGTGTCACAATCGATCATCGCGGACGTCGCGTCTCCCACGGCGAGTTCCACGGAACCGTTGTGAGTGGTGATGTCGCCACGCACGGCGCCGCAACGTCGCAGGTCGGCGTCGATCCGACCGTTGTGGGTAAGAAGGGTCAGGTCCTTACCGGTATAGTCCGCCGTGATCCGTCCGTTGTGGCTCACCGCGTGCAGGCGCCCCTTCTCGGATGCGACCGTAATGCGGCCGTTGTGGGTTACGATCTGGACGTCGCCGGCGGCGCCTGCGACGCCGACGCGCCCGTTGTGGGTTTCGATATCCAGATTGAGTTCGCCCGGGGCCGTGATCGCGAAGCTGACCGACGCGTGCCAGCCTATGCGCTTTATTCCCTTCCATCGCCAGCCTATGCGCTGGGTGCCCGAGCCCGCGGGCTTAACGAACACCTCGATCGCATTCAGCGCCGCGTTCGCGCCGGCCGATGTCAGTCCGCCGCCCTTTTTTGTTACCGTGATCGACGCCTCGCCGCCCTCCGTCGGCTGCCCCTCGAAGTCGATGCGGCCGTTGTGCGTGCGCACCTCGAGCTCTTCGAGCCCGGTCGTGTTTATTGCTAGTTGCTCCGTCTCGACCTCTGTCCAAGCCGTCGAACCCCAGCCCCAGGACGAGCCGCTTCCACTGACGATTATGCAGCCGCCAACGGAGCCCAAGAGCAGGATCGCAAAGGTCGAGCAAAACAGACGTTTCGGTGTGGACATAATCGTCGAACCTCCCACGGCGCAATCGGTGTTACGCCGACGTCGGGCGCCGAACCGACGCCGATACCAGTATGACGACCATTCTCTCAGGAAGTGGTCAGATAATCATCCCGAAAAAGGCTTTCCCAACAGTTCCTTACGATTCTCCGAAGTATCAGGAATATGCCGTTCTTTCACCCAAAACTTCAAGGTTTATACAGTTTCTTACGATCGACGAGGGTGAGCAGTACCGCGTTCGCCGCTCACCGGTGTCGGCGGGCCCGAAGGAGCGCCAGGAAGATCGGTACGCCGATCATGGCTGTCACAACCCCCACCGGGAGGGTTGCGCTTCCGAGCTGACGCCCCGACATCCAGCCGGCGGTCCGCATGGCTAGCTGGGAGACCCAGTCGCAGACGATCAGAAACGCCGCTCCGGTGAGTGCCGAGGCCGGGAGGAGAACGCGACAGTCCGAACCGAAGGCCAAAGCGACTATGTGGGGCACGACGAGCCCGACGAATCCGATCGGGCCGCAGTGGGCGACTACGGCGGCCGTGGCAAGTGTGCATGCGGCCACGCACACCCCCTGTAACACTGACACGTTCACTCCGCGAGCGGCGGCAAGCTCCTCTCCGAGGCGGTACTGATTGAGCGACCGAGTGGACACGAACAGAACAATCCACGCCGGAAGCACCATCGGCAGCAGCAGAGCACCTTCGACCGTGCGAATCGGGTCGAGCGACCCCATCATCCAACGAACGATGAAGAAGGTCTCACGCTCGTTGGACACGGCTGTAACGAACATCATCATCGCTGAACAAAACAGCCCCAAAGTGACGCCCGCCAGCAACAGTTCGTTCGAGGTCAGCCGGCGCGATCCGCGGGCTATCAGGAACACGACGGCGACGATCACGATCGCCCCGGTAAATGCCGACGCTGCCACGGTAGATACGCCGGCCAGCACCGCGACCCAGCCCAGCTTGAACGCGATCAGGGCACCCAGCGACCCGCCGCTGGCGATGCCGAGCGTGTAAGGTGTGGCTAGCGGGTTTCGAAACAGAATCTGGAACGTCGCCCCGCATAGAGCCAGCGTCATGCCAACCTGCAGGGCGAGGAGCGTGCGGGCGAAGCGCTGTCCGAATCCGATGGTAAGCGCGAGATTCGTGAATCCGTCGCGTTCGGCGTCGGATATTGCACCGTCGCTGTCCAGGTCGACGAACGGTCGATCGATGAGTTCCGCAGGGGGAATTGTGATCCCGAGTCGTGCCCGCCAGGCATCCCACCATCCGAAGGAGGCCGACTCCGTTCCTATACCCGGGCTGATCACCAGAAGGACCACCAAGACGGCGACCGCAATGCTAAGGCAAGTGAAGTACCGACGCGGAGTGAGAGGCTTTGCAGTCGCCCGGGTCATATCGGGTCCTCCCGACGACCAACGTCAACCGGCACCACCCACTGACACTGGGGACGATCCGGTATCGACAATGTCGTCAGCTCGACCCCGTAGACCGGGCCGAGCACCTCGGGGGTTATGACCTTAGCGGGTGTACCCGTCGCGACGCCGCGGCCTTCGTCGAGAAGCAGGGCGTGCGTGCAGAAGCTCGCAGCTAGGTTGACATCGTGGAGGACAACGACCACACCAAGTCCGCGCTCGTGCACGCGCTCCGCAAGAACGCGGAATACCGCAAGCTGGTGTCGGATGTCGAGCGACGCGGTCGGTTCATCGAGCAGCAGCACATCGGGTTGCTGCGCCAGTGCGGCGGCGAGATGTACTCGCTGGGCCTCACCGCCGGAAAGCGTCGTCATAGCCCGGTCGGCGAACTCGAGCGTTTGTGTCACACCCATGACAGTATCGGTGATGCGGTAGTCATCCGGCGAGTCGAAGAGTCCCAGCGAGCGATGCGGAAAGCGGCCCATCAGGACCACGTCGCGGGCGCAAAAGTCGAGGTCGCCCGAGACGTTCTGCGGCAAAAACGCAATGTGCTTCGCTCTTTGGCGGGGGGGTGTTGCACCGAGCGACCGCCCGAGCAGTTGGACCTCGCCGCTGCCGGGTCGGAGCAGCCCGGCCATAAGGCGAAGCAGCGTACTCTTTCCGGCTCCGTTCGGTCCGACGATCGCCCAGCACTGACCGGGCTCAACCGTCATCGAGATCGGGCCGAGAAAGTCGGGTCGCGTCGGGAATCCGAAGCGAACGTCCGTGAGGTTGAGCAGATCGGCCACGTTACGGTTCTTCCGGCGGATCGGGATGAAGGATTCGCGACACCTTTTCTATGATAATGGGGTATCTCGGCGATGGGATCAAACCGTGGTTGTCGGTCAGGAAGTGGATCCGATCCGCTGCCACGGCCGGCATCGACCCCAACCGCCGCCACTGATCCCGCATTCGCTCTTCGAGCGCCGCCGTCAGCTCGACCTCCGGCATAAGTTCGATGATCACCTCGGGTTGCTTGGCGATGATCCCCTCGGGGCTGACCTGCGGATAGGCCATGTCCAGGTGGCCGAAAACATTGGTCCCGCCGGCGATCTCGATCATCTCGTCGAGAAAGGTGCCCTTGCCGGCGGTAAGGAGGTTGGCCAGGCGGTCCGGCTGGCGGGCGACGGTGAGGAAAACCCGAGGGCGCCGCTTGCCCGCGTGGCGCCGCTTGATCGCGTCGAGCCGACCGCGGAACTCCTCCACGAGTTCCTCAGCCCGTTCGGATCGCCCGAGGATTCGGCCCA
>CBDUZY010000409.1:0-3609 GCA_965371825.1 uncultured bacterium | reverse complement strand
CAAGATGGTCCACAACGGCATCGAATACGGGATGATGGCCGCCTACGCCGAAGGTCTGAACATCCTCAAGCACGCCGGCGTCGGGCTCGCCCATCAACAGCTCGATGCCGAAACTGCCCCGCTTCGGCGGCCGGATCACTTTCAGTATCAGCTCGATATTCCCGAGGTCACCGAGGTATGGCGGCGGGGTAGCGTCATTGCCTCGTGGCTCCTCGATCTCACTGCCGCCGCTTTCGTTCAGGATCCTGATCTGGACGGATTCGCCGGTCGCGTGTCGGATTCGGGAGAGGGAAGATGGACGGTATTGAGCGCAGTGGAACAGGGCGTGCCTGCACCGGTTCTATCGGCTGCGCTCTACAGCCGGTTCGCCTCGCGCGGCAACGGCGAATTCGCCAACCAGGTATTGTCGGCGATGCGCCAGCAGTTCGGCGGTCACCACGAGAAAGCCGATCCGAGATGACGGATAGGACCTACGCCGATGCACTCATCCTGTTCGGAATCACTGGCGATCTCGCTCGCAGGAAACTGTTCTCGGCTCTCTATGATCTGACCGCCGCTGGTGGCCTCGACATGCCGGTGATTGGGGTGGCATCCAGAGGCTGGGATGATGAGGTATTGCGTCATCATGCTCGGGAGGCTCTCGAGGCTGCCGGTGAACCGATCGACGATGAGGTTTTCGCCCGGCTGGCCGCCAACCTTTGTTACGTGGCCGGCGACTACAGGGACCCGGCGACCTACACGGACATCGTCAAAAAGGCAGGGGGCAGCGAGTGCCCCGTGTCCTATCTCGCTATTCCCCCGAGCCTGTTCCACCAGGTGGTTGAAGGACTGGCGTCGGTAGGACTCAACCATCAGGGCCGTTTGGTCTTGGAGAAGCCCTTCGGTCGCGACACCCAATCTGGCGCCGAGCTCAACGACCTCGTGCACGGTCATTTCTCGGAAGAACGGGTGTATCGGATCGACCACTTCCTCGGCAAGGAAGCCGTACAGAACCTGATGATCTTCCGCTTCGCCAACACCGTGCTGGAACCGGTCTGGAACCGCCATTACGTGCGTGGCGTGCAGATCACGATGGCAGAGGACTTCGGGGCGGAGGGAAGGGGCTCGTTCTACGACAAGGTCGGCACTCTGCGCGATGTGGTGCAGAACCACTTACTGCAGGTGTTAGCGTTGCTTGCCATGGAACCACCGGTGTCCGAGGACCCCGATGCACTGCGAGACGAGCGGGTTAAAGCTCTCAGGGCTATCGAGACGCTCACCCCCGACGACGTGGTGCGCGGACAGTATGACGGCTATCGCGAAGAGCCCGGCGTCGCTGCGGATTCGGACACTGAGACCTTTGCCGCCGTGCGACTCGAGGTGGATTCGTGGCGGTGGGCCGGGGTCCCCTGGATTATCCGGGCGGGTAAGGGGTTGGGTGCCACCGTTACCGAAGCGGTGGTGGAATTCGCCCGCCCCCCGCGTCCGCTCTTCGCCGCCTCCGACTGCCGGCCTGGCCCCAACCGGTTGACCTTCCGCACCAAGCCTGACGACGGGATCAGCCTGTCGATGCAGGCAAAGACTCCGGGACCGGCGATGGTGAGCGGCCCGATCGAGTTGCATCTGGAGCACGATCGGCCCCGGGGCCGCGACACGTACGATCGGCTGATCGGCGACGCCCTCCGCGGCGACCCGGCTCTGTTCGCGCGTCAAGACGGGGTGATGGAGGCGTGGAGGGTGGTCGAGCAAGTGCTCTCCGACCCTCGACCGGTCGTACCCTATCAACGGGGTAGCTGGGGTCCGTCCGAGGCCGACGCTTTGCTCGGCTCCGACTGGGATTGGATCACTACATGACCCAGCACGAAGTCGTGTTGGTCCGGCACGGACAGACCGAATGGAGCGTTTCCGGCAAACACACCGGACGCACGGACATCCCGCTCACCGGCCTCGGCCGACGCCAGGCCGACGCATTGGGCGAGATGCTGGGCGGCATCGAGTTCGCTCAGGTTCTCTCCAGTCCGTTGATTCGCGCATGGGAGACCATGGACCGCGCCGGGTATGCGAGCACCGGAGTGGCCACCGACGACCTGTTGGAGTGGGACTACGGCGCCTACGAGGGACGGCGAACCGACGACATCCGGACGGAGATTCCTGGCTGGTCGGTCTGGATCCACCCGATCGTCGACGGCGAAACCATCGATCAGGTTGGGGCGCGCGCCGACCATGCAATCTCCCAGGCACTGAGCGTCGATGGGCCGGTGGCGTTGTTCGCGCACGGGCACTTACTCCGCATTCTGGGCGCCCGCTGGATCGGGTTGCCGGCAGTCGCTGGCCGCAATCTCCGGCTCGACACGGCCACCATCTCCACTCTTGGGTGGGAACGAGAGAATCGTGTGCTTCGCCACTGGAACGAGGCCTGTCATCTGCGCTCCATAGATCCGGTGCTCTGATGCGAGTCGTTCGCGCCGGCCCTGACCTTACAGAAGCGGCCGCCGCCGTGCTCGTTCGATCACTGATGGACCATCTTCGCGATAAACGGCGGGTGTCGTTGGCGCTATCGGGCGGCCGGACACCATGGTCGATCTTGAGCTCGCTCGCCCGTACCGATCTCGAATGGAATCGCGTCGACATCTACCAGGTGGACGAACGAGTGGCTCCGGACGGTGACCTTGCCCGCAACCTGACCGGGCTCACTACTGCGCTGCTCGAGCACGTTCCGGCAACGGCGTACCCGATGCCAGTTCAGGGGACCGACCTGGAAGCGGCAGCCGTCCGATACGCAGCGGAGCTCCCCGAAGTCCTGGATATCGTCCACCTCGGTCTCGGTGACGACGGGCACACCGCGTCGCTGGTTCCCGGCGACCCGGTCCTCGATGTCGTTGACCGGCGCGTCGCCGTCACGACACCCTATAAAGGGCACCGTCGAATGACCCTCACCTTCCCGGCATTCGAACGGGTCGGATCGATCATATGGATCGTGGCAGGCGCCGATAAGGCTTCGATGGTCGAGCGCCTGCTTGCCGCCGACCCAACGATCCCTGCCGGACGGGTACCCCAGAAGCGCGCCGTCCTAATCACGCACTAGATCACACATCCACGACCACGTTTGTCTTGGGTTTGCTGCAACAGATCAGGACGGATCCTGGGTCCGGAAGATCGAGAGGTTCGAGGACGTACTCCACCTCGCCCTCTTGCAAGTCCGAGATGCAGGTCTGGCACACTCCCGATCGACAGCTGTAGTCCGGGCTCAGGCCATTGGCCTCCGCAAGGTCGAGGATACTCTCGAAGGATGGGTTCCAGTTGGCGGTGACGCCGGACCGCGAGAAGGTGACTTCGATTTCCTCGCAGCACTCCGACGCTCCGGCTCGTCGTTTCGGGCCCGAGACTCGCTCGCGATCTTTGAGAGCCGACGCGGGTCCGAAAAATTCATAGTGAATCCGGTGCTCGGGGATACCCCACTCGAGCAAGCCATCGAAGAGGGACTTCAGGAACGCGGTCGGGCCGCAGAGATAGAAGTCGCAGTCCCCATTGGTTTCGGGGATGAGCTGCCGGACCAGCGCCGCATCGACGTGCCCTTGATCATCATAGTCGCGGCCGAGGAGATCCTCGGCGGCCGGCCGGCTGTACCGG
>CBDUZY010000408.1:0-3614 GCA_965371825.1 uncultured bacterium | reverse complement strand
TCTCGATCACCAGCTCGACGCCGTCGAGATCCTCAAGCCACTGGGAAGGCATGATGCGATTTAGTATGGCGTGCCTCTCCGCCCGTGTCACTCGCCCCTTATCGACGAAGCCGTCGAGGCGTTTTCTCAGGCTCGCGACGCATCGGTACAGCGCCTCGGTGCTCGTGTCGACAAGACGCACGCTGCAACCGTTGGAAGCTGCAAGCTGGACGATGCCTCCGCCCATCGTCCCGGCGCCGATGACTCCGATCGTCTTCACCAGTACCTCATCGCCCACCTGTGAAACCCGAGCCGCCCGCTTCAGCCTGCGCGAAACGACGGACCCCAACCTGATCCACACGCTTCAGCCTGCGCACAATAACATCCGCCGCCCCGTACTGCGGACCTTGACCCGCTCGGGCTCACAATACCAACTTGTCACGCGTGTAGCTACGGGGTGATCCGATGGGCGCGACCGGAGCGGGCTCAGGGCGTGAATCTAAGCAGCAGCGCGAACGTGTAGATCACCGGCAGGGAGTTGATGACGACAGCCGCGACGGCGAGACGCCGACCGGCACGATCCTTGTGGCGGCCGATAACCTCGCAGATCAGAATCACGAACACGGCGATCGCGAACTTGAAGGCTATCGCCCAGGCGAAGCCTTTGGTGTGAATCACGGCCGCGGCGATCGGGTTGACCTCGTATCCGCTCATCCCGACCACCACCACGAACGTCAGCATGATGTCCAGAGCAGACACCAACACCAGCCAGACATACGCGTTCTGATAACGCATCTGCGGCAGGGAGAGCAGGCGCGGCTTGATCAGGAAGGCGTCCGCCGGCGCAACCTCATGCCCACACGCCGGGCATCGACCCTCGTCCTTGGGTCGAATTCGTGCGTTGCATGATGCACACCGCTTGGCCATGTCGTGCTCACTTAGCGGACCAGCGCCTACCGCCGGTCGATCCGGGGTCAGGGCGCAGCCCCCTCCGTTCCTACGAAAAGCCCACGGGCGGCTGCCCGTGGGCCTTGAACGTTCGCCAACAGTGTTTTCGGATAATCCGCCGCGATATTCGCGTTCGGCGAAGCTATCCTTTCAGGAACCCTTCGGCGATTCCCGCAAGTTCCTTGACGTGGGACACGCTGGTCTGAAGAAGGGCCTTCTCGTTGTCGTCGAGCTCGACCTCCATGACCTTCTCCACTCCGCCCGCACCGAGCACAGCCGGTACACCGACGAAGTACCCGCCCACGCCGTACTCCTTCTCGCAGAAGGCCGCACAGGGCAGGATGCGCTTCTTATCCTTGATGATCGCCTCGGCCATCTGGACCGAACCTGCGGCCGGGGCGTAGTAGGCGCTGGTGCCCATCAGCTTGACGATCTCGCCGCCGCCCATCTTGGTCCGCTTGATGATCGCCTCGAGGCGGTCGGCCGGGATGAGCTGCGTGATCGGAATGCCCGCGACCGAGGTGTAGCTCGTCAGCGGAACCATGTCGTCGCCGTGCCCGCCCAGAAGCAGAGCACTGATATCCTCGACGCTGCAACCCAGCTCCATAGCGATGAAGGTGCGGAAGCGGGCGATGTCGAGGCAGCCGGCCTGGCCCACGACCCGGTTCGTCGGGAAGTCGGACTTCTTCCAGGCTGTGTAAACCATCGCGTCCAGCGGGTTCGAGACCACGATCAGGACCGCCTGCGGGGCGACCTTGGCGATCTTCTGGGCACAGGAGCCGACGATCTTGACGTTGGTCTGGATCAGGTCGTCGCGGCTCATGCCCGGTTTGCGGGGGATGCCGGCCGTGAGGATCACCACGTCGCTGCCTTCGGCGTGGGCGTAGTCAGACGTGCCTGTGATGTTGCAGTCGAACCGCTCGACCGGTCCGCACTGGGCGAGGTCGAGGGCCTTGCCGGCCGTCTTGTCCGCGAAATCGGGGATGTCGATCAGAACGACGTCGCCCAGCTCCTTAGTGGCTGCACAAACGGCGCAGCTCGCTCCCACGTTCCCGGCTCCGATGACTGTGATCTTCGCGCGTTTCATCTCAAGTGCTCCCTAGATTGTGTTGTTTTTCCAGCGTCGACCGGCGGATCCCGATTGGCGGGCCGCCAACTGCCCGTCGCCAGACCGCCAACCTACCGGCATGATACATGCCAGGGTGGACCACGCAACCGACCGGAAACGCTCCCCAGGGCGTGCGCCCAGCCCGATCACGATTCGCGGGCGGTCCGCACTCGGGACACACGCCACCCAAGTTCCCGGGAGATCGCAGGCTGAAGGCCTGCAAGGGAGTAGCCGGCGGCAAGACCCCCGGCGCGCCCGGGGGACGCCGCCACCGGATCACGGCGACGCCGAAACACGCCAACCCTGTATGGGTTGACTATCGCGCGGTGCAATTGTGCGACCCCGTCAGGGTCGAACGGGTCATTGTGGTCCTGCTATCCGTGGGCGGCGCTGCGCTTGCCCACGGCTACTATCGTTCAGCCCTTCAGGCTGGGGGACGTACCGTACCACGCCGCCACCCGGTGCTGTCCAACGGTGCCGCAACCCCACGCTTCGGTGGTTGACGGCTTCTCGACGGGCGTGCCGCACTCCGGGCACACGCCCGACACGTTGCCCGTCAGATCATACGCACATGCCACGCGTTCGCCGCGCGAGTTACGGCCCGGTGAGTTGGATGCTGAGCGCTTGCGTATCCGTCGCATCGGCCGAGCCGTCGCCGTCGAAGTCGGCGCATGCGCAAGCCGTTGAGAGCGTGCCGCCCGGACCGGTGTAGCAAATCTGGAACTCGGCCACGTCAGAGAGCGTCACGCGCCCGTCGCCGTCGAAGTCGCCGGGCGAGTCGCAGTCGCAAACGGAAGCCGCGCACTCTTCCAGTGCCAATCCACGGCACGAGAGGCTCCAGCGGTCGGTGCAACAGGTAACATCCTGTGCGCAAACGAGATCACAGCAAAACTCGCGATCGCAACCCGGTGAGACGTGAAACTCGCAGCAACTGTCCTCACCCGGGCAGAAGCCGCAGTAATCCTCGCCGCCGTCGCCGCAGAGCAAGTTGGCTGTAGCAGCGCAGTCGGCGTTCCAGGTGTCGTTGCAGCACTGCGGGTCCAGCGAGCAGACCGCCTCGCAGCAGGCCGCATCTTCGCAGCCCGGTGTTCCGTTGTCGCCGCAGCAGTCCCCTTCGCCCGGGCAATCGAACGGCGGTATGCAGGTCGTACAGACCTCGGCGGCCCTAGCGGCGCACCGCGCGTCCCACGATGACTCGCAGCACATCGAATCCACGAAGCAGACGGCTTCGCAGCACAGCAGGTCGTCGCAACCGAGCGTTCCGTTGGCGACGCAACAGTCGCCGGTGCCGGGGCACACGCTGCCGCACAGATCCGGGCAGACCGCGAATGCGAAGCCGGCGCAAGCCTCGGTCCACTCGACCGTGCAGCACCGATCATCGAGGAGAAAGCACACGAAGTCGCAGCAGTCGAAGTCGTCACATCCCGGCGTGCCGTTGGCCGAGCAGCAATCGCCGGTGCCCGGGCACAAGGCCGCCACGGCACCGGTATCTTCGGCCATGCATCGACCCGACGCTGACCACACAGGGAGCGTCAAGACGCACGCCACAATGGTGATCGCCGCTAGGAACCCCCTCGAT
>CBDUZY010000407.1:0-3617 GCA_965371825.1 uncultured bacterium | reverse complement strand
CAGGAGGTGACGCATCAATTCGTTGGTCGGCAAGCGAACCTGCGATATCGACGAGTTTCATGTACGCCATTCCGGTCGATTGGCTGGTTGCACGCCGCCGCCGGATCGGCCCCAGTACGCGGCCTTCCCACCCGTCAGTAATACGCGAGCTATCCGCCGTCCTTATTTGCGTTATTGTGCGAAGTCTTTCTGTTGTCGGCGTGGACGTGGTGGATCACCCGCTGTGGGAAGGGAATCTCGATGCCCTCCTCATCAAAACGCTCTTTGATGCGTTTCCTGAGTGCGCGGGCCAAGCCCCACTGAGCGCCGGGCTGCGTTTTCACTACGAGGCGGATGTTGAGGGAGCTGTCGCCGAAACTTTGCAGGCCGGGCACCACGGGCTCCGCCAGTACCTTGCCCTTCCACTCCGGGCTTTGGCAGACCTCGGTGGCCGCATCCAGGATCACCTGGCTCACCCGTTCGATATCTTCGCTGTAGCCCACCCCGATTTCCATCTTCACCTGCGACCAGCCATGGGTCATGTTGGAAACCGAGGCGACGGCGCCATTGGGAATGAAGTGGAGCGTTCCCTCCATATCCCGCAACACCGTTACCCGCAAGGTCAGGCGCTCGACCGTGCCGCTGATGCTGCCAACCTCAATCCAATCTCCGATGGTGTATTGATTCTCCAGCAGAATGAAGAAGCCGTGGAAGAAATCGCGGATTAGGGATTGGGCCCCAAAAGCGAGAGCCAGCCCCAGGACCCCGGCTGAGGCCAGAATTGTCGACACCGGGATCCCGATCTCGTAGAACAGATATAGACCGGCGATAACCCAGACCACGACCGACACCGTCTTGCGCGTAACACTGGACAGTGTCTTCATGCGCTCATGGTAGGTGAGACGGTCACGCGCCATTCCGTCTACGACGCGTTCTTCGATCCGGCGTGCGAGGCGGTTCACGAGGCGCACGATCACCCAGGCCAAGACCGGGATCAGCAGCAGGTATACCAGCGTGCGGACAGCGGCTTTGTAAATCTCCGTGGAATAATCAGCGCGTATCGCGGCAATGGAGCTACGCAGGTCCTGTCGCCGAGCTTCGAGCGCTCCGATCTTGTTCTCGATCTTGGCCTTGTGCTGATCGTACCGGGCGATTTCGGCATCCAACCCCAGCTTTGAGAGGAGTTTCTGGGTGGCTTTGCTCCAGGCCTGGTGGCCCCAGAGGCGTGCCTCGGCGGCGAAAAGGCGGTCCGCCCAGTAGTCCTTGTCCCAGTCGCGGGTCTCGTCGGGGATGGGCAGTGACAGTCCATAGGTCTCCTTGAAGAGGTCCTCTATAGAGAGTTGGGCGCTGGGCGAGGCGGCGATGGCCGCGAGGTGCCGGGCGGTCTGGTAGCCGAGGATCCTCAGTTTCAGCCCCTCTTCCAACCTCTCCGGGGCCTCCGCAATCTGAGTGTGTTCCTGGTTGCATGACTCGATCAGCTCCTGGTAAGCCTCGAGGCCCTTGTCGTATTCGGTCATCTGGCGGTCGATCAGCGTGACTGCTCGATAGTAGCTATCGAGCGAGTCGTCGAAGAGTTCCCGCTTCTTCACCCGGGACAGCGCAGCGAGCACGCTTTCCCAACCGACGTCTTCTTCTCCACGTCGGTTCTTCGCATCGTATCTCAGTTGTTTCCGGTCGACTTCCTCGAGATCCTCGAAGGGGCGCGTGGCCGCATCAATGCGCTGGACCGGTCGGACGATCAACGCCGCTCTTTCGTCCGCGGAATCGGCGCGGATTCTTGCCCAGACCCCAAACGCGGAGTGTGCCTGCAACCGATCCCGCTCACCCTGGTGGTACTTGCGCAGCCTGGCGTACCGCCGGGTTTGCTCGTCACGATCGGATTGGGTCTGGACAACGGTTTGCCGGGTCAGCGCCTCGGAAAGGTCGAAATGGTCCTTGGCTCGGTCGATCCGGCCACCGTGGAGCCGGCGTTCGAGTTCGCGCGTACAAGCATACTTGCGCTTTTCTTCGTTGATCAGCGACGACCACGCCTGGCTGAGCGACGTGAATGCCTGGTCCAGGGCATCCAATGCTCCCGCATAGAACTCGAGCTTCTCATCCAGGTTGTCGAAGTACAGCGACTGGGCCGTGGCGGAATCCTGCCAAGCCTCCAGCTCTCCCTGCATCTTCTTCGCCCGGCCCAGTAGCGGCTGATCCGTTTGGGAGAGCTGATTGGTGTCAACCGGGAAGGGTTCGGGCTGATCGCCGTTTGTCGCCTGCCCCAGGGGGTCGGAGCTGCGGTCTTCCGGGATGCGGGCCTCTTTGGTGTTCTCCAGTTCGGCCTTGATCTCGGCGAGACGTTCCGGGGCCCTGCGAAATCCAATGCGCACGTAAGGGTTTTCCACGGAACGAATGGCCTGACGGGCTTCCTGCAGCGCTTGCACCGCGCGGTCGAACTCGCGCTGGGCCTGTTCAACGATCCCGGCCAGTTTCTCGATGGAGGCGTTGAGCGTGCCCTTGGGCTCTATCAGGGCGATCAGGGTCGTTTCGTCCTTGGCAGCCATCTCCTTGAGGAAAGCAGCGTTGCTGAGTTCTTCCTGTAGGATACTGTGGAGCCGTTCGTTGTCCTGTTTCTCCTTGCCTAACTCCTCCCTGACAGCGTCGATCACCGTCTTGTCTTGGCGCTGTTCGAGCTCGTCGACTTCGCGACGTCTCGTGGCTTCGTAATCAGCCAGATTCCGCATGGTGACCACCAGGCTCGACACGCTTACGCCCTCGGGAGAATCGAAGGATGCGATCTTGCCATCACGCTGCCAGTCTTCGGCCAGCTTGAGGGCCGCCCTGAGCGTGACCGTTTGGCGGCGGGCCCGTTCAAACACGGTCGGGATCGCCAGCAGTTCCTGCATTAGTCCATTGACTACGTCGTTCGATTGGCGGGCCAGTTCCAGACGGCGGGTGTCGTAGCGGACCAATTGGTCTGAGAAGACCGCATCGCGCCGAGCCGTTTTCAGTTCGGAGTGCCCCTCTCCTTCGGGAATCGACTCCTTGGAAGGCGGCGCCAAATCGCGTCGAGCCGCTTCCAGTTCGGCGAGGGCAGCGCGCTTGATCTCGGCGCGATCCAGAGCCCTCTCGTACTCCGCCATCGCCCGACGCCAATCGTCGTGAACGCGCGCAATGACCGTCGGCAAGGCGGCGTGATCGGCCTTCTCGAGGTCTACCCTTTCGGCCGCTTCATGTCTGGCGGCTTGGAGCATGACGCCGGATACATCCAGGGAGTGCTGAAGACGGCGATCCGTTTCGAGGTTCCACACGGTTTCCACCGCCTCGGGCGCGGCCTGGCTCTCAGACCGTTGCTTTTCGGCACTGTAGGTTTCCAGCCAGGCGGCGCACTCGGCCTGCTGTCGGACCACCGCCTCCTTCCAAGAGTCCACGCCGTTGTCGCCGAGAATGGCCTTGTCCTGCGAGATACTGCCTGCCTTAATGCGGCGGTCCATTTCCGTCAGCAGGGGGCGGAGATCGCCGGCCCGCTGCTCGGTAATGCGAAGCGCCTCCATCGTCTGTTTGATCATTTTGCGACGGGCATCGGTCAGGCTGGGGATTCGGTCAAGTTGTTGCTTGCGCTTGCGGTAGGCCGCGAGGTACTCCTCTCGCAGATTCAC
>CBDUZY010000406.1:0-3628 GCA_965371825.1 uncultured bacterium | reverse complement strand
AGAAGTATCGCAACCGGGGCCTGAGCTTCCTGGACATCATCCAGGAGGGCAACACCGGACTCATGCGGGCCGTCGACAAATACGAGTACAAACGCGGTTACAAGTTCAGCACTTATGCGACATGGTGGATTCGCCAGGCGATCACGCGAGCGATCGCGGACCACGCCCGAACGATCCGCATTCCCGTTCACATGATCGAGACGATGAGCCGGCTGCGGAACATCAGCAAGGAGCTGCTCCAGGACATGGGTCGCGAGCCCACGATCGAGGAGATCGCTCGACGGGCCGACATGCCCATCAGTGAGTGCCGCAGGGTCCTGAAGATCTCCCGCCATCCGATTTCGCTCGATCGTCCGGTCGGCGAGAGCGAGGACTCCTACTTCGGCGATTTCATCGAGGATGACTCCGTCGAGTCACCCGTCGGCATGTCCGGTGGAGCAATGCTCAAGGACCGTGTCGAGGAGGTTCTAAAAACCCTCACCTATCGTGAGCGCGAGATCATCAAGCTTCGTTACGGGATCGGCGACGGGTACACGTACACGCTCGAAGAGGTCGGGAAGATCTTCAAAGTGACCCGCGAGCGCGTCCGACAGGTCGAAGCCAAGGCGATCCGCAAACTTCAGCATCCGGTAAGAGCCAGGAAGCTCGAGGGCTTCCTCGACAACGTCACGGCTGTCGAGCAAAACTAGCAAGGCGCTTACGATTCCACGTGGTCCGGGTTGCGCCGCCGACTGTGCGTGGCGCGGGCACGAACGGTGCCTTCATGGGGCACGGGCAAGAGCCACAGGCTTCACACTCCGAGTCGTCATCCGCTCAGTCCTGACAGGCACCGGTGGTTGCTCTGTCGCCGTTGCGTTTCCCGCCGACTCCTCGCAGTTGCCGGTCACGCCGACTCCTCGCAGTTGCCGGTCAAAACCGCCGGGCGACGAGATCTCGATGCACCGCCGTGGAGGTCCGGTTTGACCCGTCGGGGCGGCGTGGTAGATTCACTCCTTCACCCGGGAGTGTCCGGACGCCTGGTGGGTCCCGCGGCCTTCAAAGCCGTTGAGGGGTCGTTCACGCGGCCCCTGGTGGGTTCGATTCCCATCCACTCCCGTCGGGTCGTTCGATGCGTGTCGCCACCTCGATACGAAGGTCGGATGTCTGGACTCGGCCTCGGTGTAATGGCGGGCAATGCCGGAGGGAAGGCTGGATCAATGCACTACTTGTTCTGCAAACACCGGG
Source organism: uncultured bacterium (assembly GCA_965371825.1). Taxonomy (GTDB): domain Bacteria; phylum Planctomycetota; class Phycisphaerae; order UBA1845; family UBA1845; genus JAJRUK01. Next base: position 2,404 of record CBDUZY010000406.1, on the reverse strand, counting down.
TCAAGGACTACGCGAAGTGGCGGCGGGTGTTCGACGCGGACGCCGCGGCTCAGCGGGAGTCCGGTCTGCGGCTGCTTCACGTCCTTCGAGACACGGCTGACCCAAACCTGGTCGTCATGTTGTTCCGGGCGGAGGAATTGGACAAGGCGCGGGCTTTCACCGAGACCCCGGCGGCCGGCGAGTCGGCTGAGAGTTCCGGCGTCGGCGGCGCGGTGGAGATCCTGTTCCTGAGCGACTAGCTTGAGACAGTGCCGCCCTATCGGGCGCACCTGTGCCCATCGGGCGACACCGCGCGGACCGGCGGCGGACTATGGATGAACGCTCCGGGCGTCTGAGACGTAGTACTCGCGTAGCCCGGCACGCGTTGTCGGGCCCGTGAGGCATCGACTGTGGGGCTGATCACAGCCTGTGCACCGCGGTCTTGTAACCGATTCGTTACTTTGCGATAAGCGTCGTCGTCATTAGAATCGTTTGGCGATCAGGGGCGTTCGGAAGGACGCCCGTTGGGAGCAGTCAGTCTGGAGATGATTCCGTCGGAGCGTCGACAGAACAGGTGACGCCGGGCCGACCAGATACGCGGAGGTAGTCGAGAATGGTGAGTCGATTCAGGTGGATCATTGCTTTACTGGCGTTTACTGCGGTAGCGCATGGCCAACTCCCGCCGACGCCCGGCGAGGGCGAGCGGGTCGTGACGCAGAGTCCGCAGCTCTTTGTCGCCAACCGCACGATCGAGCTAGGTGATATCGTGGAAGGCGACAGGACGCCGCTGACCTGGAGACTGGAGAATCACGGAAACGCGGACCTGATCATCGATCGCGTGCGATCGGGCTGTGGTTGCGCAGTTGTGCAGCTCGCGGAGGGGGAGAAGGTGATACCGCCGGGCGGTGTTGTCGAGTTGAAGGGGGAATTCAACAGCCGCGGACGCCGCGGCCCGCAGAAGAAGGGCGTGAGGGTGTACAGCAACGACCCCGAGGAACCGTCGATGGAGCTGAGCCTAAAGGCGACGGTTCAGGTTCTATACAACATTACCCCCGCATCCCTGTTGAATCTGCGTGGTGTGCGCCGCGGAGAAGCGGCGTCGAAGACGCTTGACATATTCCCCGGTCCCGACCGGCAATCGGTGAGCATCAAGGCCGTCGAGATTCCCGATGAGTTGCCCTTAAGCCAGGTTACGGAAGAGCTGGAGGCGCGCGGTGCCAGAGGCAAGCGTATCCGGTTTACCGTGTCGGAGTCGGCCTCGCTTGGACTGCTCGCCGGGCAGGTCAAGATCTTGCTTAGCGTGGACGGAATCGAGCGGGAGCGACCGGTCTCCATCCGGGCGGACGTCATGGGGGCGTTGAGCTGGTCGCCGAGAATCCTGGATGCAACCCGCCAGGTTCTTGTTCCCCAGCGGCGTCTTGCCCCGGTGACGATTCGCTCGACGGAAAGGATGCCGTTCAGAATCCTCGGTGCGAGCGTCGGCGCGCCGCTTGGCGTGACCTTCAGGTCAAAGACGGGAAAGGACAAGAGCAGCGACTTCACGTTGCACCTTACCGTACGCGACGACGCATCGCCTGGACCGTTCGCGACAACGCTGGAAGTAAGGACGAGTTCGCTGGATCAGCCCTGGATCAGCATAGCGGTATTCGGGATCATAGACTCACCGGTCAAGATCGAGCCGCCACTGGTCCTGCTGCGGGCCGATGGAACGCCCGTGGGCACCCGCCGTCGGGTCAAGCTAACGAGCGGGCCGTCGATAGAGCTGGAGTTGGCGAGCGCCTCCTGCGACAACTCGGCCGTTCGGGTGGAGATCGAGCGACCAGACGGTCGGAACCGAAGACACCAGGCTTTTCTAGCTGTTGAATTGGTCGATGACTTGCCCAAGGGGACTCACGAGGCGATCATACGGGTCGTCACCGGCATCGAGGGACATGAGATCATCGAGATTCCCGTGACGATCGATGCCACACGTGTCGACTAGCGGAGTCGGCGACGACGCCCCGGATGGAGTCGGATTCATGGAACAACGTGAGAACGCCGGAACGTCTGCCAGCGCGGAGTCCGCCGGTGACACGAAGAACGAGAGAAGTCGCGGGATCGACTGGAGCGATCCGAAAGTTCTCGCCGGAAACACGCCGCCGATGGCCCGATGGCCTCTCGTCCTTGCAGGGTTTGCTTGGCTCGGCGGAATCGCCTTCCTCGCGGTGATGGCGATATCGCGACTTCGCACGGATACGTTCTAGTACGTCCGTTTCCCCCGGAATGCGCCGGCAGATGGATCGACAGCCCTTGCCCCCGGCAGTCAATGATTGTTACCGACGGAACCTGAGTGCCCTCGATGCCTCCCAGCCCGAGATCGCCGCCATAATCAGCTCTGTTCAACTCCCGCCGGGTGTACAACCGGCGACAGGACGTGATGGAACGG
>CBDUZY010000405.1:0-3631 GCA_965371825.1 uncultured bacterium | reverse complement strand
CACAAGCACGACGAGCAGGCGCTCGAGGCCGTGCTCGACTCGCCGGCGCGGTACATCGGAATGATCGGCAGCCGGAGGAAGATAAAAGTGATCTTCGACGACCTGCTTCACGGAGGCGCGTCCAAGGAACGGCTGTCGCGGGTCCACGCACCGGTCGGTCTGGACATCGGCGGCGTCACCGTCGAGGAGATAGCCCTGAGCATCGCGGCCCAGCTCGTGTCGGTGCGGAGATCCGAGCGGCACAAGGCCGTCGAGGGCCCCTTCCCGATTTCGGATGCCGCGTCGTGACACCGACCAGCCGCAACGTGCAGGTCTTCGGCATAATCCCCGCAGCCGGTATGAGCCGACGCATGGGACGGACCAAGCAGACCCTCGCGTATCGCGATTCGACCATTACGGGAACCGTCGCCCGGACGCTGCTGGATGCGGGGTTGGCGGGCGTTGTGGTCGTCACGCGCACTGAACTGGTCGAAGCACTGGACTTGCCTAGTGACCCGCGCCTGAGCGTCGCCATCAACAATGACGCCGACAGCGAGATGATCGATTCGATCCGCATCGGCCTCGAATCGATCTCGACGCTCTCCCCCGAGCCGCAAGCGGAAGAACATCCCGACTTGTCGGGAGCTTGCGCGGAGTCCCCTGACCCGCGGGCGGAAAACAATCCCGACTTGTCGGGAGCCCGCGCGGCTTCACCGCAACAGACGACACCCCCCTCTCACTCGGACACCGGCGTGCTCGTCGTTCCCGGTGACATGCCCTCGCTATCGGTCAAAACCTGCCGGGCCTGCGTGGCCGCGTTCATCGCCGACCCGGCTCGAATCGTGATCGCCACGCACAAAGGCAAACGAGGCCACCCGATCGTCTTTCCGCTCAGCCTGCGATCGACTCTCGATCAGGTCACCGACGGCCTGCGGTCGCTTCCACAGATGCACCCCGAGCGCGTCTCCCTCTTAAAGATCGACGACCCGGGCACAACCCGCGACATCGACACGCCCGAGGACTACGAACAACCGTGATCCGGGTGCAGCGCAACTCCATCGTTAGCGCCGTCCGCTCGTAGCACCATGTGTCCCCACGGGAGCGTAGGTCGGGCTTTGCCCGACGCCCAAGGGCGAAGGTGACCCGCTGCCCCCACGTAACGGCCTGCGTCCTCGCAGGCCGTCGTGCGGGCGGATTCCACGCAGGTCGTCGTGGACCTCGGCCGGCGAGACGCCGGCCGCCACAGAAGTGAAACACACTGCTAATGATGCAGCGGCGTACCGGTGATATTCGGATCGGGTGTCCGAACGCGGCCGTGGTCGGCGATCTTGGGAAGTTCGCGACCGTTAGGCAGCAAAACTATCTTGCACGCGTCGCCGCGGCTCAGCATGGCCATGGCGTCGTCGACCTCGTCGAAGCTGATCGTCTTGGTGATCAGCGGCTTAAGGTCGACGGTACCGCTCTCCAGCAGCCAGCGCGTCTTGTACCAGGTGTCGAAGATCCGCCGCCCGTTGACCGCCCGGACGGTGAGGTTCTTGAAGATCATGTTCTCGGCTACGTCGATCTCGACGGGCCTTGCGGGGATGCCGAAGAGTATCACCGTGCCGCCGTTTCGCACCACTCTAAAGGCCGTGGTTATGGCGGCCGGGGCACCGCTCATCTCGAGCACCACGTCGACGCCGTAGCCGCCGTTGGCCTCGACCACTTCGGCGACGACGTCCGCCCCGTCCCGCGACGGGTCGAACACCTGCGTAGCGCCCATTTGGCGGGCGAGCTTGATACGAAACGGGTGAACGTCCGAGGCGAAGACGACCTTGGCCCCGACCGACCTCGCGATGCCGATGGTGAATAGCCCGATCGGCCCGCAACCCAGCACGGCAACCGACTGCCCCGAAAGGTCCTGGTTCATCGTGGCAAAGACGGCGTTGCCGAACGGCTCCTGAAGAGAGGCGACCTCGGGCGAGAGTCTTTGGCGGTTATTCTGCCAGATCACCTGCTCGGGCACGGAAACGTAGTTGGCGAAGCAGCCCTCGCGATCGACGCCCAGAATCCGCGTACGCGGGCACATGTGAGCCTGCCCCGTGCGACACTGGTAGCACATGCCGCAGGTTACGTGCGACTCGGCTGAGACGTAGTCGCCCACGGCGGTGTGGCCCACCTTGTCGCCGACCTCGACTACCGTTCCGGCGAACTCGTGGCCGACGGTAAGCGGCGGCTTGATGCGTCGCCGTGACCAGTCGTCCCAGCCCCAGATGTGCAGGTCGGTCCCGCAAACGCTCGCAGCCTCGACGTACACCAGCACGTCCTCCGGACCGGGCACCGGGCGGGGAACCTCGCACAGCTCGAGCCCCTTGTCGGCTTTCATCTTACGAACGGCCTGCATCATCTCAGCCATGGGCGCGCGATCCTCTTTTGCACTCGGTCAGGGCGAAGGCTCATCCGCGGGTACGAGTTCCTCGACAACTTCCTTGTACTTCTTCCAAGCGGCGGGCCTGGCAAGGTCCTTCTCCCGCAGGCCCGTGTTCAGGGAGCTGTGCGAGAGATCGGGGAAGTCAGCCGTGCTGATCTCGTACCCGTCGTTCTTGGTTACCACGATTCGGGTGGGCAGGTGGACGCTGCGGTGGACGTACAGGTCCAGGCGTCCGTACCTGCGCTTAAGACGGCTGCTCGGCTTGGGCGTGCAGGCCAGGTGATCCGTATCCGGCGGGTCGCCAGGCGCGGCGCTCACCAACTCGACATCGAAGTTGCGGAGAATGGTCTCCTTCTTCTGGCCGAACGGGAGCGGGAACGGGGCTGTCTCGAGATCGATAAGGTCGATCTTCTCGCCGGGCCGAGCTATCTCCTGCTTCGTAACCTGCTTTATGCGCTCGATCGCTTGATAGAACCACTGTCCATCGAACAGATACCACTCCTGCTTGGTTACGATTCCGTCCATCTCGTTCTTGTCGAAGTGAATCAGGAATCGCGGGTTAGGCTCGGCGATGAGAAAGAGAATGCGTCCGCGCTTGACGCCTTTTGACAGGTTGATCCGGTCGTCGTCGACGAACTTTACCTCGCAGCGGATGTCCTCGAGCCCGTCGCTCCTTTTCTGAAGGCGCGTCAGAATCTCGTCGATGCGTTTCGCGGCGGCATCCGTGGCGTCAGCGGCGTCGGCGTCGGCGGCAGCGGCGGACGACGGCGGCTCGACGCCGAGCGCCGTCGGTCCCGATAGTGCGATGAGGGCGACACCAATGAGCACAAAGCGTTTCACGAAGTATCTCCGGTGTGTGGCGGCCGATATACCAGCGACCGCGGTCCATTCCATGCTAAGGCAGGATCGTCCCGCGAACAAGCCGTGCCCGCCAAGCTAAGCCATGGTGGCACCTTATGCGACGGACGCGCTTTCCTTGCCGCCGGCGCCGCGGTATTATCTCCCCGGTCGGTTCGAGGATCGGTCGGTGTCGAGCGACGCGACTCGGCGGCTGGCGCGGCGGCGATGGCCCCGCCCTGTGGCGACCGGAATGGCGGTCCAACTAGGCCGGGTACGTCGTCCAACCGATTAATGCGGACCGAGCGAAGCTGGAGAGGTGTCCGAGCGGCCGAAGGAGCTGGTTTCGAAAACCAGTGTGCGGGTTACACCGTACCGCGGGTTCGAATCCCGCCCTCTCCGTTT
>CBDUZY010000404.1:0-3631 GCA_965371825.1 uncultured bacterium | reverse complement strand
ATCGAAGCGGAGGGGCTTCCGGAGCGGGCGATGACCCGCGACCTTACCTGGGGCGTGCCCGTTCCGCTGGACGATCCCGATGCCGAGGACAAGTCGCTCTACGTCTGGTTCGACGCCCCCATCGGATACGTGTCCTTCACGGCTGCACTCTGTGAGCGGTTGGGCGAAGGTGAAGGCGACTACGAGCGGTGGTGGAAGGACCCGGACTGCAAGATCGTCCACTTCATCGGCGAGGACAACATCGTCTTCCATGCGATCACCTGGCCGGCGATGCTGATGGCGACTCACGACAGCGACAGCCTCCAGGGCGAACGGGGTGAGTACCAACTCCCGCACAACGTCGTGGCTAACTCGTTCATGAACATCAAGTTTCCCGGCAAGGACGAGGAGAAGATAAGCAAGAGTCGCGGCAACGCGGTGTGGATCGACGACTATCTCGAGACGTTCGATCCCGATCCGCTCCGGTACTACCTGACTGCGGTCGCTCCGGAGACCGTCCGCACGGCGTTCGACCTCGACGACTTCGTAGCTCGAAACAACGGCGAGCTGCTAAACGCGTTCGGAAACTTCTTCAATCGGACAATCACCTTTGTACACAAGTACTTCGACGGTAAGGTGCCGTCGCCGGGCGAACGCGACTCACAGGACGCCGAGCAACTGGAAAAATGCCGAGAAGCGGTCGACCGGACCGCCGGCGATCTCGAAGCCTGCCGGTTCAAGAGTGCCCTGGCCCGGGTCATAGGGTTGGCCCGCGCCGGAAACGCGTACTTCGACGCCACCAAGCCGTTCTTGACGCGAAAGACCGACATGGACGCCTGCGGTAGGGCGATTAACGTGTGTTTGCAGACGGCACGTGCGCTCAGCACGCTGATAGCCCCGTTCCTGCCGGTTACCGCTGGCAAGTGTGCGAAGATGCTGACCTTGCGCGACGGCTTCTGCGCGTGGGCCTCGGCGACGGACGAACTCCCGGCCGGTCACCCACTCGGCGACGCCGTGATCCTGGTACGCAAGCTCGACGCCAAAGAGCTGTTCGCCGATCAGTAGGGCCACGGGGGCCGCGGTGCCGATACTCCCTGCGTGCGTCCAGGACGCGCGCCCAAGGCAGGACGACGGTTTAGTACCCTGACGACTCCGACACGCGGCGCGTCGGTGGGCTAGATACACGGACTACTTCACGGAACGTCGAATGTTCACGGTCAACAAGAATCCGACCGACAGCGACCTGCGTGAGTTCGGGCGCGCGATGCTGATCGGATTTGGCGTGCTCGCGGTCGCCCTATGGGTGGTCGTGTGGTGGCGCGGAGAACGCGCCGACTTGCTCTCGTGGTCCGGTTCCGGGCTCGAAGTGACCGCCGTGTGCCTGGCCGCGCTCGGCGCCGCCTTGTGCGCCGTATCGCTGGCTTCGACTTCAGCCGCCAAGCCGATCTACATCGCCTGGATGTCGGTGACCGTGCGGATCGGTATCGTGATGTCCACGATCCTGCTCACCGTGCTCTTCGTCTTGCTGCTACCGATTTTCTCGCTGATCGTGCGAGTGGGTGACCCGCTGCGCAAGCGGCTGTTTGCCGGCGGTACGTATTGGGAGAAGTACAAGGGCCACGACGCCACTGTCGAGCGCATGCGGCGGCCGTTCTGATAGATCATGAACGTTCTGGGCATATCCTGCTACTATCACGACTCCGGAGCGGCGCTGGTGCGCGACGGTCAGCTCATCGCGGCGGCCGAGGAGGAGCGGTTCAGCAGGAAGAAGCACGACCACGGCTTTCCGCGGCAGGCGATCGACTATTGCCTCCGTGAGGGCGGTGTCACGATCGATGAGGTCGACCACATCGGCTTTTACGAAAAGCCCCTGGTCAAGTTCAACCGCATCCTCGAGACCATCCTCGCGTATTGGCCTCGGACTTACCGGCCTTGGCTGACGGCAATGCCCCTCTGGCTCGCTTACCGACTGCGCATCGGCCGGGAGATTCAGGACAAGCTCGGCACCGACAAGGACATCCTGTATTGCCAGCACCACCTTTCGCACGCGGCGAGTGCCTTTCTCGTGTCGCCGTTCGAGGAGGCGGCCATCATCACCGCCGACGGTGTCGGTGAGTGGACGACCACGAGCTGGGGAGTAGGCCGCGGCTGCGATATCGAGATGCAAAAGGAGCTGCGCTTCCCCCACTCGGTCGGGTTGCTCTTCAGCGCGATAACCGCCTACCTGGGATTCCGTGTCAACGACGCCGAGTGGAAGGTGATGGGGCTGGCTCCGTACGGAAAGCCGCACTACGTCGACAAGTTCCGTGAGGTGGTCGACATCAAGGACGACGGCAGCATTCGGCTGGACCTGCGTTTCTTCGCCCACGGCTACTCGACCAAGCGGACGATCAGCCCCGCGTGGGAGCGTCTGTTCGGTCAGCCGCAACGTGCTTCGGAGACGCCGCTAAGCGACTTCCACCGCGATATAGCCCACAGCGGCCAGAAGATCGTCGAGGAGATCATGGTGAAGACGGCCGCCCACGTGCACCGTGAGACGGGTCTCGACAACCTTTGCCTGGCGGGCGGAGTCGGGCTCAACTGCGTGGCCAACTGGCGGATTCTGCAGGAAACGGGCTTCAAGAACATCTTCATTCAGCCGGCGGCGGGAGATTCCGGCGGGGCGCTGGGTACGGCGTTCTACATCAGCAACACGGTTCTGAAACAGCCGCGAGTGTTCCGCATGGACCATGTGCTGTGGGGCCCGTCGTTTGGCGACGCCGAGATCAAGAAGGACCTCGACGACGCCAAAGCGGTGTACGAAACTATCGAACGGGAGGAGGACCTGCTCGACCGGACGGCCGCGATGATCGCCGACGGTAAGGTCGTCGCCTGGTTCCAGGGCCGGCTGGAGTTCGGACCCCGGGCCCTGGGGGCGAGGTCTCTGTTGGCTGATCCGCGCACCGCCGAAATGAAGGACGTCATCAACGCCAAAGTCAAGTTCCGCGAGGCGTTCCGGCCGTTCGCCCCGGCTGTGCTGAGAGAGCACGTCCACGAGTACTTCGAGGCGCCCGAAGGGATGGACATGCCCTTCATGCTTCTCGTCCCGAAGGTCCGAGAGGAGAAGCGAGCGATGATCCCGGCCGTAACCCACGAGGACGGCACCGGCCGGGTTCAAACCGTGACCGAGGAGCACAACGGGCGTTTCTATCGGCTGATCCGGGCCTTCCACCGCCGAACCGGTGTCCCGGTGGTGATCAATACTTCCTTCAACGTTCGCGGCGAGCCGATCGTGTGTACGCCGAAGGACGCGTATCGCACGTTCGTGAACACCGGTATTGACGCGATGGTGATCGGCAACTACATGGTGACCCACAAGCCCGGCGCCGTAGACTACGACGCGGGGATGAAGCGCAGCGTCGAGTTGGAGGCCGGGTTGCAGACGGCCGAGCGCGCGACAATACGATGAGAAACGGTACCGCTTGACGAGCGTACCGTGATTCACAGGAGATCGGCGGGAAATGGCAAGGCAATCACTCGTGAAGGAGTTCTTCCTTTTCATCAAGGAGGAGAAGAAGTGGTGGCTGGTGCCGCTGATCGCCGTGATGCTGCTGGTCGGTGCGATCGTCGTCCTGGCGGGATCTTCTCCCTTTGCTCCGTTTCTGTACCCCCT
>CBDUZY010000403.1:0-3639 GCA_965371825.1 uncultured bacterium | reverse complement strand
ATCCAGCGATGAGCTTGAAGACGTGGATGACGAGGTTCCTGGACGACCGCTTCGACACGGAGACGGCCGGGGGCTTCGTCAACAAGCAGCTCCACAAGCGGTTGCCGCCTCACACGGGCTGGCTTCACGTGTTCGGAAGCCTCTCGCTGCTGCTGTTTATCAGCCAGACCCTAACCGGAATCATGCTCCTGATTTACTACCGCCCCACGCCCGAGGAGGCACACAAGTCGATTCAGTACATAACGGCCGAAGTCCATTTCGGCTGGCTCTACCGCCAGATCCACGCCTGGGGAGCGACGTTGATGATCCTCGCCCTCGTCCTCCACATGATCCGAACCTATTTCTCCGGGGCCTACAAGAAACCTCGAGAGCTGACCTGGGTGACCGGTGTCCTGATCTTCGTCGTCACCATTACCTTCGGGTTCACCGGGTACTTGCTGCCGTGGAACCAGATCGCGTTCTGGGCGACCACCGTGGGAACCGAATCGGCCAACAAGGTACCTTACATCGGCGGGTGGTTGCAGTACTTCCTGCGCGGCGGCGACGCCGTTACCGGTGAGACACTGTCTCGCTTCTTCGTCGTTCACGTCATTATTCTGCCGTGGGTTCTGACCGGCCTCGTCGCAGTCCACCTCTTCTTGATGCGGGCTACGAACCTGGCGACGTTTGAGCCGGTCGACGAAGAGAAGCCCGTCGCCCCCGAGCACGGCATACCCTTTTTCCCGGTCCATGTAGCCAAAGAAGGCGTGGTCGTTGTTCTGCTGATCGCGACTTTGGTGACCCTTGCCGTGGTTTCCCCGTGGGAGATCGGTGAGCCGGCCAACCCCCTCTCAACTCCGGCACACATCAAGCCCGAGTGGTACTTCCTCCCCAGCTATCAACTCCTCAAGTACTTCGAGGGGCCTTACGGTGCGTTCATGGGCATCGTCGCCTGTTCGGTGCCTTTCGCGATGCTGCTCCTTTGGCCGTTTCTTGACCGCGGAAAGCAGCGGCACCCGAGAAAGCGCCCCCTGGCGGTGGGCATCGGACTTGTCGGTTTGCTGGCCGCGCTGTTCCTCGGTTATCTCGGCCACATCTCCGAGACGGATCAGACCTTCCTTGGTAGACGCTACCACATCGACCTGAAGGGCTGGCCTCATCTGATCGATGACGTCGCCACGGGCGATCCGCACTGATCAATAGACTGCAGCGGTTCACGGAGTCCGTGGCACTTCCGGCGGCTTGCGCGCAGTACGCTGATGCAGGCTGAAAGGCCAACCTACAGTAGCCGTGGGCAAGCGTAGCGCCGTCCCCGGCTATTACAGAGCAGGCTTTCAGCCTGCCACGCCACCCGCCGATTCTGTCACGGACCCCGGTTCACGTGGAATCGCGCGTTGTTGGCGAACCCCGATCAGAGCCGTGGGCGCAAAGCCCGCGGACACACCTGGACCTCCGCCCTTTCTCACCGGGCTTGCGCCCGCTGCTCTGACCCGGCCGCTCGTCGATCGCAGTACTGCCTGCCACTGCTTTCAAGCAGTGCCGATGGAGGATCTTGCGGGACACGCGCACTGCTCGGGGAGCAGCAGCACACCTGCCCCATCTACGCTTCTTGTTCAACGCTCACCCTGCACCCTTCACCCGTCCCCCTTCCCCGCGCGCAAACAAAGGCGGCGTATGACACGGTGGCCATACGCCGCCTTGATGGTTAGAACCCTAGAGGAAGGTCACCCTTCCTCCGTTTACCAGTCAGTCGGTACTCTTACCGAGTGCCCGACCGTGTGCCCTTCGTCACGGGACGAACGCCCTGAGCGAACGCTTGCATGTCGCTCATGTCCAGCATTCCGTCGCCGTTGAGGTCGGCCACGGCCAGTTCGCCGCGACCCATCTCACGAAGCTCACGTACCGAGATCGAGGTAATCGGCGCAGCAGCCGGCAGACCCTCGACACCGCAGCAATTCTTCGCCGAGGCGAGGAAGTTCATCTGGATGAACGCATAGTCATCCATATCAACATCGCCATCGCCGTCGATGTCCGCGTTCGGTCCGATCGCCGGGCAACCGTAGTTACCGTCACCGTAGTTATTGCCCCACTCGGCCACGAACGTTCCGTAGTCCAGAACGTCGATCACGAACAGGCTAGGCTCGGCGCCGGCAACGTCCTTCTTCCAGCCGTCGAGGTTACCACCGATTAGCCAGTTGCCGCCGAACAGCGGATCGCCGGTGAAGCTGGCATTGAGCTGACCCTCGAAGCAGTCGTCAGGTCCGAACAGGTAGCATGCACGCAGTGTGTGCAGCTGATCCCAGGCCGAGATGCAATCCCACTGGTCGGTACCCGGAATCTTGATCTTGTCCTTGACCTTGCCGACGTGGTCCAGGCTGCTGCCGAAGACCACGGGAGCCATAAACCGCACGGGCTCCTGAATGGTGTTCGGGTAGAGCGTGAACTTGATGCAACGCGACTTCCCGTCACCAGGCTTGGTGTCCGCGCTCGGCGAGAGCTGAAGCTCGATATCGAGACTGGTCTCGTCGTTGATATCAACCGTCCAGCAACCGTCGACCTCGTAGAAGCCTTCCTTGTCGGCGGGAACCGCCGGGCAGTCGGCACCGGGAGCACAACCATCCCAGTCACCGCACCAATCGGACACGGCGTAGCAGCAGAAGTTCGACACGCCGATCGGCAGCAAGCCGCCGCCCATCGCCATTGCTTCACCGTAGAGCGCTCCGCTCTCATGCTCGCCCCAGCACATTATCGTGCTCTCGCCGCAGGTGTCCGTCGCATACGGCATAGCATCATCCCACGTGACGAACTTGTTCGGCTGATCGCAGTCGACGTTCAGGTTCAGCATGCTGTCCGGAACGATAACCTCGACCTCGCCGTCGGCCATGATCATCTTGCTACAAATCGGATTCACACCGATACGCTGGCCGGTGTTGTCGACCAGGTAGGTGTTCTCCGGGTTGATGCTGTCGAAGCAGATCTGGCATGCGTCGCACTCGCCGATTTTGGTGAAGCTCAGCGAGAGCATCGCGGCGTTACCAGCCGGTCCGTCAGTACCGCTGAAGCCGACGCCGACAACGATGAAGATCGTTCCGGCAGCCTCGTCAACGATCGGGCCGTACACGGCATCGACATACGGATCCACGCCCGCCGCACTGTTGTAGTCCAGGCAGGTCGGGTCGTACTCGATCAGGAACTGACCGCCGTTGATGGCCGCCGTCGCCGCAGCCACGTCCACAAAGACCGTGACCTTGTCGCCGTTCTCGCCGCCGTCATAGCAGTGGCCGTCCTTGTTGTCGCTCTCGACCTTAGAGATGGTCAGGTCGGGCACCAACGAGCACTCGCACTTGCCATTAATGCAGACCGGGGCCGTGAGACCTGTCTGGGCGAAGCAGTCCTCGTCAAGCACGCAATCCAACGACGCCCCGTTGACGTCCGTACCTGAGCACGACTCGTCCGCCGCACACACGTCATTGTACGAGCACGGGTTGTCGTCACCCGGATCGGTACATGCAGTGCCCGCCGGAATCGACGTGTTCACGCACACACCGCGGTCCGGCGCGATGCTGCAAGCCGCCGTCTGACAGGTGTTGTCAGGCGTCGGCGTGCACGTGTCGCCCGATCCGGCGTCACAGCACTCGCCCGCATCCCACTCCGCGATCG
>CBDUZY010000402.1:0-3640 GCA_965371825.1 uncultured bacterium | reverse complement strand
CAACAATCTGCAATTCTGGGCCTGACTTCTGCTGTGACTCCGAAGAGTGTTTGACGATTGGCGATGCAATCGCGACGGGCCAATGCCCGAAGGACTCAGAAGGGAACACGCTTCCCAGCTGCTTTAACTGTTGCTACATGAACTGTGGCGGCGGGTAGGACGAACGATCTGTCGCCAACGATCAGTGATGCAGCAGCTTGTGTGTCGATGATGGGCTTAACGATCCGTTTTGTCAGGGATGCGCCCAACGGCCCCGTGGGTCCGCTCCGAAGCCGGGTGCCACATCCTTGCGAAGATCGTGGGGCAGGTGGTTCACCTGCCTTATTAGATGACCGTCATGGTTTCGGCAGGTCGTTGACCTGCCCTACATGCCTCCGGGACTTGGGCTCGGTGGCACGACCATGATTCCCAGCGATGAATCGCTGGGCTACTTTCGTACCGTCCCTACGGGACGGACTGACGGGTGGTACATCGCCACGCGCGAGGCGAGGCGCTACATGGGATCAACAGACGACGCGCCGCCACGGACCGGGCGCCCGTGGCGCAGACTCCGCTAAAGTGCCTTAATCTTCGGTCTTGGTGTTTCGATACCAGACCAGGCGGTCGTCGCTGAGACCCGAGCCCGTCCGGCGATCGAGCGTTCCGACGATGTCGTTGCGCCCGTCGCCGTCGAGGTCCACAACCAGAAGCGAGTTGATTGCGGTCGTTGTGTCGACGGCGCCGACGCCCACACCCGAGCCGCCCGGTGCCTCTACGGCGGTCTCGCCGTCGGCCGTCGGATCGTCCTGGATAATCGTGTTGCCGAACCAGGGATCATACACCGAGTCGCCGACGGTGCTGTCGTACCAATAAACGCCGCCCTCGACGGCTATAATCAGCTCGAGCCGCCCGTCGCCGGTCACGTCGCCGAGGCTTACGGCCTCGGGCAGCTGGTCAATGAACTCGGTCAGCGTAAAGACCGGCCAGGGGAAGTTCGTACGGTCGGGTATCGTGTCATTGGGCGGGAACTCCGGCTCTATCACCAGCGGGTTCGGCCTGCGGAACCACTGCACGACACGGCCATTCGTTGACCGAACCAGGATATCCTCGAAGCCATCGCGGTCGATATCGCCAATCGTCATGACATCGGCACCGGTATCGAGCTGCGCGATGGGGCGCTGTTCCCATGCACCGGTAACTGCTCCGCCGGGGCGAGGATTGCGCGCCCAACGAATGTTGCGCGTGATCGCATCGGTGTAAGTGGCGATCACGTCCAGGTCGCCATCACTGTCGATGTCCATGACCTCGACGTCCTTGACCTGGGGAAGATCGGCAAGCAGCGTGGTCGGCGCTCCCCACCCGACGGGATTCTCCGCGAGACCTCCCCCCGGGTTGACCCACAGATCGACGGTGTTAGTCGGTGGAGACTGACCTATCGCGTCACACACTGCCGGGTTGAGGGCCACGAGAATGTCATCACCGTTCAACCCATCCATATCCGCGACAACCAACGACGTGAAACCCGACCACTCGGGTTGGACCTTGGCCTCCTCGAGGGGCTTGTACTCTTTCCCGGGGAACTGATTACGCCAATGAACTCCGATGTCGTCGAGCACGAGCGGGTTTACCAGGATCGTCTCGCTCCAGCGATCACCATCCGGGATTAACCCGGCATTGCCCGGGCTGAAATACACGATGATCTGACCTTCGAGACGACTCACCTGCGCGGGATCGCAGTTGCCCTCACAACAGTTGGAGGATGGACTGCATTTGACATCCCCGGCACAGTCCCCGTCGTTCTCACAGTGCTTAGGCGGACACATGCCGCCCGCGCCCGACGCCTTCACCAGGACCACCACGTCGAGCCAGCCGTCGCCGTTGATTTGGCCCAGCTCGACGCCGGCCACAACCGCTACGGGATACGTACCGGAAAGCGTGATTGTCCGAAACGAAATAACGCCCGTCGGATCACGCCGCTGAAGATGGAGCTGGACCGGTTGCGACTCGTTCCATCCGCTGAGCAGGTCGAGCAGGCCGTCCTGATCGACATCGCCCGCGACGACGAACTTAGCCCCGGCGGTATCTTCCTCGACGGGGTCGATCTGGAACGCGGTGAAGAAGCTCCGCGTCTCCTGCGAGGGGAGTTCGACGTCCTCGGTGTCGGGGTCGGGAGCCCCGTCATCCGGCACGCCGGTTCCGCCGGGCGTCACGGAAGCGTCCGAGAACTCACTGCCGAGGGTAGCGAAACCGTCCCCTCCACCGGCGCCATCGTCGGCTACCTGATTGAGCACGGAATCACACCCGAACGCGATGACTAGTAGTGCAGCCGCGACTGCAAACCACCTCGATATGGCAGCCTTCATTGCGAACAATCTCCACGACCGGCGGTTTGCCGGCAGGTTCCAGTTAGTTCTCACCTGCGTTATCGGTTCGTGTTCCGAGCCACTTGCGGGTCGCGGCCCTCCCACCGGCTTCCCCGGGAGACCGAGCCTCACAGCCCCGTCACCTGGCTCACGGTCCGATAACATGCCTGCTGTCGCCACTCGAGCGCTGACTTGCCGTGCACGCCAGTACGCGCATACGATTCACACGTCCACAAGGAATGACGGAGGACGAACTTGAACGGGCACGGAAAGATATCTGCGACGGGTTTCCTGTTCCTGAGCGATGCCGCCCTGCTCGAGCAGTGCAGTGTCGACCACTACCGGGCGAGCGGTCCCGGCGGGCAAAAGAGGAACAAGACCAGTTCTGCCGTACGATTGCGGCACCATCCGACCGGGCTGTCGGTAACAGGCGCCGACGACCGCTCGCAACACGTCAACAAGCGGCGAGCCGTCAGGCGCCTAAGGCAGGCAATCGCCTTGCGGGTCCGCGCGGGTATCGACCTCCTGGGATACGCCCGTTCGGACCTGCTCTCATCTTGTGTAAACCGTAGGAGTCAGCTCGAAGTCGGGCGGCGCGATGGACGCTATTTCTCGGCGGTCGGCGAGATCCTCGACCTGTTCCTCGCGTGCGACGCACGCGTAAGCGACGCTGCGAAGCGAATAGGCATATCAACCGCCAATCTCCTGAAGTTCGTGCAGAACGATCCGAAACTCTGGGACCGCGTGAACCAGATGCGCACGGCCGTAGGCCGACAACGATTGAAGAGCCGGACGTGAGGGCTGAAGGTCGAGGGATGAAGGTTGAGGGATGAAAGGACCTCATGCGCGCTGAGAATGTGGAACATTGGGGCGACAGGGGCGGCGAACGAGAGCGTAACCCTGACCGGTGGTAGCCACGGGGTAGTAACACAGTTCGCTGATCCTCGGGTCGCTCACCGCGGCCCGTCTGGCGATGGACGAACTCGTCATCCCCACCCAATCTTGGACACCTCGCATCGACCGTCCCGCCGCCTGGCACCATTTCCTCATCGCGGATGTGACCGACCCAAACTCGATTTGATGCTGGGGCACCTCTTCTGAGCGCACCACCGCGTCCCCTTCGCAGGAGATTCGAACGGTGACCACGGCCGTATTTGGAGTTCCGGGGAAGATCTGGGCGACGTTGGCGCTGCGGAGACCGCTCAGCCTGCCGCGCAGCCAAGAGCGGGGCGACGGATTCGCCACTAGCCCGGATTTCTCACCAGGTGGATGGAAAAAGGCTGCCCTCTATGCGATAA
>CBDUZY010000401.1:0-3644 GCA_965371825.1 uncultured bacterium | reverse complement strand
TCCAGGTAGAATACAAAGCTGTAAATGTCATGGATGCTGGTGTGTTTCCACACGGTCTGGTTGAAATCCGCTGAGCAGATTGACAGGCAATACCCTTCCACGACGGTCGGGCGTACACAGAATCTTTCCCTCCGTTCCAACCAACGCACCGATCCCGGTGCCACCGCGCTGGACAAATCTGTGCTGCCTGTACATCCGTATTTTGTCACCGGGCTGCTTCTCATAGGGGATCTGCTTGCCATGCTCCACAGACTGCGCCTGGATCATGAGGACAACAACATCGGGTGCGGCCATTCCGAGATGAACCATCTCGGGCTTCTGAGTGACCGCCGGCTCGAACAGGCCAACAGAAACCGCCATAAGCATGAGGAAAGGCCAATTCATGTTTTCTTCTCCGTTGGCTATTCGCTGAAGTGTCAGTTTTCACATCCGGCACGCTAGTCGAAAGCTCATCGTGTCGCCTTCCCGAAATAGGGATGGAGCGGAGCTACCGGTTCACCTAGCCTTACGAAAACGTGCTTCTCGTCAGCGCCATCAAGATGGATCACCAGCCAGCCGGACCGGGGATCGTAACGCCACGCGTCGTCCGACTGCGCCAATGCCTTGCCGTTGACCGTTACCTCTCGGGGCGCCCTCCGCGAGTAGACACGGACCTTGTAGGGCTCTCCCTCGTGGGACCGAAACGTCAGGTTCAGCTCGAGTTGCTCCGGATCATATCGCCCGCGGACGTATTCGGCCGGCGCCCAATCGGACAGGAAAAGCGGGATTTCGGCGACACAGGCCAACGCTAGATCGTACAGGTCCTTCGTAGCCGTCCAGTTCATCGCGCGAGGTTTGCTATTCACGGCGCGGTCACGAATCTCCGCCGGATCCCAGCCGAGGAAGAGACGCTGGGTAAGGTCGGGAAGAGAATTCTGTCCCGCCGCTTGAAGAGCCTCCTCATGCGCGCGGATCGCGTCGGGAGCCCACGCCTTGTAGGCCAAAGATAACTCATGAGAAGTGCCCTTGGATGTGTCGTGCATGCCGATGGAACCCATCTTGGAGGCCGAAGCCTGGAAACCATTTTCCGCGAACCAGTAATGTCCTCGGAAGTCACGCCAGGGATCTCCTTCCGCCGTGATGGATTGGAGGTAGTCCTTCAGACCGAACCGGGCCACCGCCGTGACGAGACTTCGCGCTCCGTGGACCAGACCCACCAACTCGTCCCGCGGGTATCCGGCATTCTTGGCAGCGTAGGCGAACGCGAGGTTACCCCAGGGTTCACTGTTGACCATATCGAGACCTGCCACTTGCCAGTACTCCACGGCACCGGACGCCATGCAGGCCCAGTCGTTGACCCTCGGCAGGAACTCGTACAGCCGGCGGCAGTGGTTCCAGTTGGCGCGCAGTGTGGCCCAATCGCCATAGTAGCGAGCGTAGTTCGCGAAGCAGTAGGCGGTGATCCCCGAGGCTTCGTTCCCGTCGTTGAAGTTGCGGAAACCGTACTGCGTCTGTGTCGGCCAAACGAAATGGATGAGATATTCGACACCGGTCCACGGCTCGCGTTTCTGCATCACGAAGCACTTGTGGGGATAGAAGTTGAGCGTCTCCCAGTAGCGCGTGCGAAAGTGCCGATCGACCCGCTCGCGCACGGGGGCCGAATAGACCGGGCGGGCAAGGAGAGCATTGAAGGTGTACCACCACTTGTAGGGATCGATGCAAGGAGCCTCGTTGAAGGGCACCATGCCAGATCGATCGTACGGAGCCAGATCCGCGTGCAGGCTGCCGGCGCCCTCGTTTTTCCCGCCAGGGGCTCGGGTTTGTCCAAGACGCAGACCGGCCGTGCGCCCGTCGATCTGTTCCTGCAACACCATCCGGCCATCCGCCGGGATCAGCGCGCGGTGGTCACGCGGAGGCAGTGTTATGCGCACCAGCGTGGTATCGCCCGGTGCGGCCACCAGCGGGCCGTATTTGGTCGGGCAATCGAGGTCGATTCGGTTCCCAGGAAGCTCGATTGGCGCGCCTACGCGTTGCGCCAGCAGAAGCACCGGCGGCAGCGGCGCTAACGCCAGAGGCCGAGCGTCCCAGTCGCTCTTGAAGGTCCGGAAACGAAAGCGGTCCGCCAGGTTGACCGTGTCCCCGTCCACCCAGCCTATTTCGTCACACGCAACTGGGTAGCTGAGAAACGCTCGGCTCCATCGACGAGCGGCCGTGACGCCCCGCTCGGGGATCTTCTTCGCCCACGTGACTGTTTCGCCCGGCGCAAGCCGTCGGACCCCCCACAGCCGCGAGGTGAAAAGCGTGACGAACCCGCCCTCGCCGTACGATAGCCGAATGCCGTCGGCAAGCTGGATGCGATCGGGCCGGCGAGTAAGCACGAACAGTTGCGGCATGTCGCGCACTCCGGGGTCTGCCCGGAAAGCGAGCAACCAGCCCTCGGCCAGGTCTGCCGGATCAATATCCGTGTCGCGCGCGGCAATCCGGATGCCTTGCGAGGACATATAGGCAATATGCGTGGCGGCTCGACACGTGAGCCACACGCTGGTCGAGTCGCCTTCCCAGAGGATGCCGGGCGAGGCAAGGGAAAGCGTCGAACGAACCGTGGCGCCGTTTGTGTAGCGCCAGGCAATCGTCTTGGCAAGCCAGTTCTGCTCAACCCCGCTGGCCCGCGGCGTCGAATCGCCTGCTACCGCGAATGAAAAGGACGCCTCATCGTCCTTTGACCAGCGTGAGCCACTTCGGAAGGCAAAGGTGCGTGAGGCGGCGGGAGACACTGCGCCGCTGGTAGCGATGTTCTCAGTCAGGCCACCTTCCCCTGTCAACCATCCGAAACGTCCCACGTTGTTCCTGCTGACCACCACAAAATCGCGCGGCGGAGTTGTGTCCGTACCGGCCAGTACGCGGTCGCGGATTGCGAGCTTGGCGCGGGTTTCTTCCTTGAAAATCTGTTCCGCGCGGTCCAGCATGGCAGCCACGGAATCGTCACCGCGCGTCATCCAATACAGCAAGCGCATTCCCAGCTCGTCCGCCCCCTCCAAGGAACCTCGACGCTGCCATACCTGATCGGAACTCGCCCCCACGAAAACCACTCGTCCCATGCCGTATGCCCCCGACACGACCGCGGGTGTGCCATCGTTCCATTGGGCGAGCACGGTCGCGTTCTCTTTCGCCTCGATCCGAAGGCCGTAGTGTGTCGGTCCCGTGTCGGGCTCGAACCCCTGCCACGGGCCGCCCGCCAGGAGTTGGAGCCGATGTGGCGTTTCCTGCCAGAGCGGCTGCTCGGCAAGTTCGATCGGCAACATGTCGGCAAGGCTTGCGGCCGGCTTGCCGAACAACAGCATCTTGCCGCCTTGTTTGACGTACTCCTCGAGCCGAGCCAATCGGGGATCGTCGTCATCGATCACCTCGGCAATCACTAGCACGGCGTCGACTCGTTGATCTCCGCTGGGCCAGTCGCTCAGAACGTTGACGTAACGGGCCAGCGGGCCGAACATCATGCGTGTCCAGCCCTCGGCGTCCATGTTCTCAATCAGGGCCACGATGTTGAGATTCAACTTCTCGTCCGGCACCGGTCGTCGGAAGTCGAAGTGGAAACGCTTCTGGCCGCCCCGGCCTGGATCCCCAAGCGAATAATTGACGAAATAGGCTCCATCCTTGAAGTCTTG
>CBDUZY010000400.1:0-3652 GCA_965371825.1 uncultured bacterium | reverse complement strand
TCGTCCAGCGTCACCGGGAACTACACCGGCATCCTCGATCGCAACCATTGTGTGAGTGGATAGGTCCGTCATGGTTTGCTCCCGTCGTCGCCATGGTACTCTGGCGGGTTCGGACGATGCCGCCGCAAAGACCTATCTCGTCCGAGCAGGACAACCCACGCCAGCTACGCCAAAACGGGCACGAACGAAACGAGCCCCAGCCATCCCCCAATGTCATCACGTCTGTTCATCGTTCGTTCTCCAGTTTCCGTGAACCTTCCTGTCGAACCTGATGAAGGACGGCTTCCTGTGCGCGAGGGTGGTTGGCATATTCGGTTCTTTTGCGTCTCGCGCGTAGCACCAAGACAGGGGGTCCCGGTTCCCACGACCGGCGCCTCCTGCAAGTCGTTGTCAGATAGGGACTAATGACTGGGCGATACAGGACTTGAACCTGTGACCTCCTGCTTGTAAGGCAGGCGCTCTAGCCAACTGAGCTAATCGCCCGATGGTCGACTTGCATGAGAGACCAAAGACCCGTGGTTGTCAATCGCCGAATCGTGATGTCTGGCAGCCTGTTGAAGAAGTCGCTTCCGCTCGTCCAAATATAGCGCCACTCCTCGCGGGTGGCGCCACACGCCGGCTTTCGTCGCCCGCAAGGGGCGACGCTACATTCTTCAACAAGCTGCTACGGCACTATCAGCTCGAGGTTATGCATTCGCGGCCCGTCGTTCATTTCGCGCAGGCCCAGGATGATGTGCCGGCCGGTTAGCTCGGCGCCGCGGCGGAAACGGTATTCCACGGACTGGGTGTCGCCCGGGCGAAGACCGGAGAGGGGACGATACTGGCGCTCCCGACCCGGGACGGCCGCGGAACCTCTGAAGTGTATGCCGGTGTCGGTGTGATTGGAGACGATGTGCCGCAGTACGAGATCGTCTCCCTCGACGAAGGCCATTCCCCACACGTCAACATCGGTCAGTCCCAACTCGACGGACAAGGGCACCTCTAGGTAATACTGGCCTTGTTCCAGGGCAAGCTTTGCAATCAGATCTTTGAGACCCGCAGGTTCGCGGTGGGAGTATCGAACATCTATGGGAATGCTCAGTGTGCGACCGGGCAAGAGACGAATGTCGAACGAACGCGGTGCAACTTCCCATGACGGCGGCACGGCCAACAGACAACTGCCCGTGACCGGGGTGCTGCTCTTGTAGGTGGATTCTATCGTATGACGGACGAGTTCGGTGCCGGCTTCGACATGCCGTGGTGTCAGCACCAGCGACGTTCTGAAATCGATCAGCCACCGCTCGACGTTGTCTATGAGAACGGGCATGGGCGACAAGCGGACGATCTGCCGGCCGTGGGGATCACGTTCGAGACTGCTCGACTGACCCCAGAGATCAACCTGCCGCGCCGCCCGCCCGAGTTGAATGGCGTGACGGCTTCCCTCGGGTGGAGCTGACTCGTCCCACATAGCCAGAACTGTCGTAGTCGAAAAATGGAATGCCAGACAGTGAACGCCCGAATCACCGATCCGAACTCGTGGCCCGGGGTCGGCATAGTTCAACATGTCCGCAATCGTCCGCAGTATGATGAACTCTTCGGTGGGCTCGGTAACAGGTCCCTGCTCGGTCTCGCGAACATGCCATGTCTGTGGAACGAAGACGGTGTCGGCACCGGCGTGTCGGGCGGCGAGGATCCGCTGTGCCCAGTCTGCGAGCCTCGGGATCCGTGCGTAACGCTCTTGCGGTAGCGGCACGACGTATGCGGACACTTGATCATAACCGAGGGTGTCGAGTTGGCGGAAGGTCTCGTTTAGCTGACCGGTTTCCACTTCTCTTCCGATCGCGAGGGTGAGCTGCTCGACCGGCATCTTTCCGGTATCGCGCTCGTCCGAGGTCAAGGCCGTGGCGCCGAGTCGAGGCAGTAGCATGTATGGGCGCAAGGCATCCCTCAACTGGTTTGCGGCCTTGGTAAGCTTCTCCGGTACCGACATGGAAACGCCGTCGGGACCGATTTGCCACCAGCGATAGACACCGGCGCGCGGCGCCGCCTCCGCAGCCAGATGCTCCTGCCACGCGTCCGGGTCGTCGCCCAACAGATCGACTACCGACCGCGTGTACGCGCCATACCGCCGCGCGATCGCTTCCGGCGGACCGTACAGAACACCGGTCATCACGAAGCCGTACTTGAGAAGTCCCTGGAGCATGTCGTCGGCTGCACGCCGCCAGGTGCGGTCACCTGGTTCGCCGTGGGATGAAGGCCAAACGGGCAGTTTGACCGATCGCGCGCCCTGGTGTTGCAGGAGGTTGAACTCGGTTTGCGGGTCGGTGCGAGCGGTGGGATCTATCACGATGCCGAACGGCCGGGCCAGACCGCCGGAATCCCCGGCCAAGGGACCCAGAATCACGAAATCAAGAGTGCGGGTCACGACGGGCATCCCCTGCCCGGTCAGTTCCAACCGCGTCGTGTATAGACCCGCCGGCAACCGGTTCAACGGTATTCGCATGACGCTTTCCGCACCGTCACACACTATCGAGATCGGGTGCGTCTCTACCGCCTCGCCGCTCGCCGTGAAAACCGTCAGCCCGCCCGTCAACTTCGAGTTACTCTGCTCCGTCACGAGGATACGCAGCCCGGGAGAATCGTCGGGGCTGATGACGTTGCCGGGCGCCCCGGTCGTCAGCTCGACGTGCGGTAACCTGTAGACCGTGATGTCATCGAACCACGCCCCTCCGTGCACGTCCACGCGGGCGATGTGTCGACGCAACCGGAGCGCGTCATCCCACGTCGAGGCCTGCAAGATCCACCCCGCGATGGCGATGGTCGATGCTTCCACCGGCGTGGGTGGGAGTTGGAGCTCTACCAGCGCCCACTCGTCGGCCTGATCCGGTCCGCCCACGTACGGCGTTCGGACGAGCGTTTCGAGCAGTCGCTTGCCGTGCCGGTCCAAGAAGCATGCGCTCAGGCAGGCACGGGCGTGTTCGAGCCGGTGGGGCCGGATGAATCCCTCGAGTCGATACTCGGCGCCGCGTCGAACGGCGGTTCCGGGACCCGTGTAGTTGTACGCGACGTCCCGCCCCTCACTCTTCAGGTAAAACGACGGGGGAGCGGTTCGGCCGACGGTAAAGTCAAACTCCCCTTTGGCGAACCCGGGGAACCCGGCAGGTCTCAGAGGGTCCCAGTACTTCGGAATGGTCTCGAGGTTGCCCGCCTTCCGCTCGTCAAAGTCGAAATGATGGACGATCCGGTTCGGCGACCGCTCTTGGCGCTCGGACGATTGAGCGCAAAGGGTGTCCGCACCCGCGCCAACCAAGGCGAACGCGATGCTGAGCGCGAGGGCAAGTAATCGAACGGCGCGCATTGGACCCCCAGGGCGGTTAACCATACCGATGGAAGTTCATCGGCGACCGCCACGGAGGCCGTTAGCGCCCTACCGCCGGCCCGGGCAGCGGGCGTCGGGATCTCGGTTTTCGAAGGGACTAGGGACTGGTTTTCGGAGCACGACGGCCCCGTGGCGACGCGGCGCGTGGTGCGTGGTGCGCGGTCGGGAATATCCGGGAACCTGGGCGGTCGCCCTGTTGACGGGATTTGCGGTTATCCGGACCTGTACCTACCATTGCCGGGCGATGGCAACCCTCTTCGACACCCGCAGGTATCTCACCAACTTCGACTCGCG
>CBDUZY010000399.1:0-3661 GCA_965371825.1 uncultured bacterium | reverse complement strand
CGCCAGGCGAACGGCGAGTCCGCGCTGCAGCCACAGGTTAACACCGACAACGACACGGACCACCCACCGCCCGAACGCGGCCGTGGGATCGAGCATCAGCCTGCGAAAGAGCACGGGTTGGCGGCCGGGGGCTGCCGCGGATTCACTCGTGTCGCCGACGTCGCCGCCGCTTCTTGGGGCGAGGACCTTGGCCGCCGCGGTCGGTATGACCGACACCGAGACGATGAGCGACAGACCGACACCGGCGCTGATCGCAAGGGCTATGTCGCGGAATAGTTGGCCCGCCTCCTCCTGCACGAACAGAACGGGAATGAACACGGCCAGCGTCGTGAGTGTCGAGGCCAGCACCGCGCCCCACACTTCCTGCGTTCCGCGCGTCGCCGCAACGAACCGGTCCTCGCCGCGCTGATAGTGGCGGTAGACGTTCTCGAGGACCACCACGGCGTTGTCGACCAGCATGCCGATGGCAAACGCGAGCCCCGCGAGGCTGACCACGTTCAGCGATCGCCCGAGCACGCCGAGACAGATGAACGCTCCGAGAACGCTCGTCGGGATGGCCAGGGCAATGATGAGTGTCGATCGTCCGCTGCGTAGAAAGAGCAGCAGCACGGAGATCGTCAGAAGTCCGCCGATGTAGATGTTCCGACGGACGAGGTCCACCGCGGACAGGATGTACTCGGTCTCGTCGTAGACCTGTGTGAGCTTGAGCCCGCGCTGGCGCACGATCCCGGCGTCGAGTTCCGCCATCGCCTCCTTAAGACCCTCCATGACCGCGAGGACGTTCGCCCCGGTGCTCCGTTGGACGTTGACGGCGATGCTGGACGTGCCGAAACGCCGCACCAATCCACGGGGCTTCTTGTGACCGAGGCGAACTTCCGCCACGTCCCGCACGTAAACCGGGGCGCCGTCACGCCGGGCCAGGATCACCCCTTCCACCTGCTCGAGGCTTCGAAACTGACCGAGCGTCCGAACGACGTATCTGCGCTTACCCTGCCAGAAGTCGCCGCCGGAAGTGTCCTTGTTGTGGCCCATCAGGGCCGAGCGGACGTCCCCGATCGTGAGCTCCCGCGAGGCGAGCTTGCGCGGATCGAGGACGACCTGGAGTTCCTCTTCGCGCCCGCCGAACAGGTTGGCGTTCGATACGCCGGAGACTCGCTCGAAGCGGGCCTCGATGACGTCCTCGGCGAACTTACGGAGCTTGGGAACGTCAATCTCCTCCGGCAGCAACTCCTTGATCTCCGGGTGCTCGTTGGCGAGGACCTGCAACCGAATTGCCGCCAGTCCGGGATTCTGTTGCTCGATCGACCGGATTCGCTCAATCTCCGCCGCGAGTTCCTGGTGGTCGCGCTGGAAGCGCTCGAGCAGTTCGTCGCTGGGATTCCTCTGACTCAAGATGAACCAGGCGATGGGGCGATCCGAGGAATTCGAAGCGACGATTACCGGCTCGTTCGCGTCGACCGGATACTGCGGCACTTGCTGCAGACGCGTATTCACCTTCAGGAGGGCCTCGCTCATGTCGGTGCCCACCGCGAACTCGAGCGTAATGGTTCCGGACGAATCCGTACTCGAGGACGTCATCTTGGTGACGCCCTCGACGCCCTTGAGCTGCTCCTCCTGTTCCTGGACGATCTCCCGTTCGACCTCCTGCGGGCTTGCTCCCGGCCAGATCGTCTGGATCGACAGAACGGGCGTCTGCACCTCGGGGGTTAGCTGCATCGGCATTCGCATCAGAGAGATCGCGCCGAATAGCGCGATTATCAACACGCCGACGGACACTTTCACCGGGTTGCGAAGGAAGGCTTCGATCAGATTCATGCGTATTCAACTCGCCCGATAGTCACCGTCAATCTCCATTGGGCTCCGCAGACGCGTTTGCCCGCGCCGTAGGCGCCAGTGTTTCCGTTATGACCACCGCCTGGCCTGGAGAGAGGCGCTCGTTGCCACGTACGACCACCCAATCCGTCGGTGCCAGAGACCCGGTGACTTGGATCGACGTGCCGGACACGACACCGAGGTCGACCGGCACGGGACGGGCCTTGCCCTTCGTAGCATCACCTTCCTCGAGATCGACCGCGTACACGAGCGGTGACGAGCCCCCGAGCACAATAGCGTCCATCGGCACGAGCAGGGCCTGCCGCGGTCCGCCAACCGAAAGCGTGACCTCGGCGAGCATCCCCGCCTTGAGCAGCACTTGCCCGTCGATCTCGCGATTCTCTACCCGGACCTTAACCGGGAAACTGCGCGAGCGCGTGTCAGCCCGTGGAACGATCAGAGCCACTCGCCCCACGAGTGGACCGGTTCGCAGCGAGGTCACGTCCACCCGGGCCTCCATCCCCAGGCTCAGTCGGCCGACGTAGTCTTCGACAACGAGGCTGACAACGTAGACCCGGCTTAGGTCGATCACCTCCGCGACCGCCTGGCCCTGCCGGACCCACTCCCCGACCTCAGTGTGCTTGACCGTCACGTAGCCATCAAACGGCGCCTTGATCGTGTGCTCGTCGAGCCGGTCTTCAAGGCGGCTGACTTCGTGCTCTTGGGCAAGTGTCCGCGCCTGTGCCTGTGCGATTCTCTCCGCGCGAGGCCCCTCGACGACCAACTCGAAGGCCGCCTTCGCTTCGAGGTACTCTTGTTCAGTCTCGATCGCCAGCGAGCGGGTCTCGTCCAGCTCGTCATCCGCGGCTGACCGCTCGTTGTGGAGACGCTGCACTCGCTCGAGATCCTTCTTCGCGTAATCCATGCGGGCCTTGTTCGCGAGCATCTTGGCCCGGGCTTGGTCAATCTCCTCGGGCCGAGAACCGTTCTCGAGCTCCGCAAGTTCCTGCCTGCGCAGCTCGAGTTCCGCTCGAGCGGTGCCAAGCTCGGTCTCAATCGTCCTGGTGCGCAATCGCGCCAGCGGTTGACCCTTCGCAACGCGGTCACCCTCCTCCACCGGAAACTCGACGATTCGCTCGTCAACGGCGCTGCCAACAGTGCTGGTCCGCACGGGTTCCACCGTGCCGACGAACACCTTGCCGGTGGCTACATCGCGTTGAACGACGGGTGAGACCACTACCGGCGCCGGACCCATCTGCGCTGCAGCAAGAGCGGGCCAGGACGCTCCGACCAGACACGCCAGGCAGAGCTTCGTACCGCGGAACGCGGTGACCGCCATGAGCGACCGACCGCTTGCGTTGCGCGCTTTCTCACGCGTGTTCATGTTGGGTGTCCTTCGTCAATTGTTGTACTCCTGGTGTTCCCAGGTTGGCCTGAATCCGAGCCAAAGATCTCTTGAGCTGCTCGAGCTCTTGCGGGCCCAGTCCTCTTGTGGCCTGGTCGCGAATTCGCCGCGCCGACTCCACGACTCTCGCCCAGACGGGTCTCGCCGCCGCTGTCGGAGATATGATCTTCTTGCGCCGGTCGGATGACGACGAACTGCGGGCAATCCACCCAGCTCGCTCCATGCGGTCGAGGATCCCGACGAGTGTCGGCGGTTCAATCCGCATCCGCTCCGCAAGCTCGACCTGCGAAAGCTCCCCCTCCATGGCGAGCCAACCCAACACCTGCCACTGGCGGTATGTGATACCGTGCGGGGCAAGCTCGTCGTTTAGCGCTCGCTCGAACGCGTGCCAGGTTATTCCCACCCAGTGCACGACGCTTTCGTCAAATTCATACTGCAACATAT
>CBDUZY010000398.1:0-3661 GCA_965371825.1 uncultured bacterium | reverse complement strand
CAGAATCAACGGAGTTGATTATTCCGACAGCCTGTCACGGTCGCGGTACGGATCGTCCTTCATCATTGCGATATGGTCCGCTCCCTTACGGTCGCGGTACGGATCAACGGTCGCGGTTCGGATCGTCATTCATCCTTGGCGCACACTTGCACGGCTCAAGAGCGGTGGCACACGGCCGCCGGTGCGAGCGCTTCGGGCGTGTACTCGGGCACGATTCGCTTGAGTTCGGTCTGTATGTCGTGCTCGGTTGCGGTGTCGGCCGTGGTCACGAGCCGTTCGATACCCTGGTGGACTGCGTCCCAGTCCTCGGGGCGATGCTTCCAGATACCTATCTTGGGATGCGCCGTCTCGCCGACGTCTTCGCCCTCGTTGGAAAGCTCCTCGAAGAGCTTCTCGCCGGGGCGCTTGCCGGTGAAGGCGATTTCGATGTCGATGTCCGGGCGCAGACCGCTCAGCGTGATCATGTCGCGGGCGAGGTCGACGATCTTCACCGGATCGCCCATGTGGAGCACGTAAATCTCCCCGCCGTTGCCCATGGTTCCCGCCTGCAGAACGAGCTGGGCGGCCTCGGGAATGGTCATGAAGAAACGGGTCATGTCCGGGTGGGTAACGGTTACCGGTCCGCCCTCGACGATCTGCTTCTTGAAGATCGGCACGACGCTGCCGCTGCTGCCGAGGACGTTTCCGAACCGCACGGTGACAAACTGTGTCGCTCCAGAGCCGGTGAGGCTCTGCACGTACATCTCGGCAACGCGCTTGGTGCAACCCATGATGCTCGTGGGGTTGACGGCCTTGTCCGTCGAGATGACCACCATCTTCTCCACACCCGCGGCGAGGCACGCGTCCGCCACCGCGGCGGTCCCCGCGATGTTGTTCTTGATCGCCTCGCCGGGGTTGAGTTCCATCATGGGCACGTGCTTGTGGGCGGCTGCGTGGAAAACGCTCGACGGATTCTCTCTGTCGAGGATCACCTTCAGGCGCGGGCGATCCGCGATGTCAGCCACGCAAGGCACGACGCTCAAACCTGGAAACGACGCCCGCAGCTCGCGATCGATCTCGAAGAGGTTGTTCTCCGCCCTTTCAACGAGAACAAGCTGCTCGGGTCGGAACCTCGCGATCTGTCGGCACATCTCCGAACCGATGCTCCCGCCGGCACCCGTGACCATCACACGCCGGCCGTGAAGCTGGCGACCGATCTCGGCCGTATCGAGCTCGACCGCGGCTCTACCGAGCAAGTCGTCGATGTCGACTTCGCGAATCTGACTTACCTGAACGCGGCCCTCGATCACGTCGGTCACGACGGGGATGGTCCTAAACAACACACCGGTACCCTGGCAGCGCTCGACGATGGAGCGGATCGTCTTCGGCGAGGCCTTGGGCAAAGCGATCAAGACCTCCTCGACGTCGCGGGCGACGCAGATCTCGCGAAGCTGGGAAGTGCGGCCGAGGATCTCGACATTGTGGATTCGCCCGTGGAGGACGGCCACCTCGTCATCGACGAATCCGACGCAGTGGAAGCGGCCGGTTCGCAGGATTTCGCGCAGGACGGCCTCTCCCGGGTCACCCGCCCCGTAGATCAACACGCGGCTCGGGTTCGTCGCCCGTCCCGGCTGGATGTCTTCATAGTAAAACCGCACGAGAATGCGGGCGGCGGAGACGAAGGCGATAGTGCAGGCCCAGTCAAGGGCGAAGACGGCCGACTGGCGAAGGTACTGCACCGGCCACTCGTCGATCAGCGTGTGTCCGGTTGCCCACGCCCATCCGTTCTCCAGAAGGAAGTACGCCGTTAGAAAGAAGAACGTCCCGATCAGGGACGCGCTGATCACGCCAAAGAGATCCCGCAGGCCTACATACCGCCAGGAGCCGCTGTACTGCCGCGTCCAGTAGAAGACGAGCAGCTTGATCGGAAGGGCCAGGGCGAGCAGCGGCAGGTAGAGATCGTCGAACCAGACGTGAGCAACGTCCTGCCGATAGACCATCCAACGGAAGTTGTAAGCGAGCAGGAAAGCGGCGAGCAAAGCGACGGCGAAGAGCGCGGCGTGTGCGAGCACGACGAACCCCAGCCGGTGCCGGATCATGGCGCCGGGCATTGAGCCGTTTTCAACGTTCACAAGGTCAGTCACGCTGTCCCACCACGGTCACATAACGCATTCGCCCGCCGATGAGCACTCACCCGCACCAGTCGCCCGCTCACTCAGGTCCCAGGCTGTACCGGCGGCGGCGCCGTCGGTTGAGGCGGCGCGGAGGAATGGACAGACTCTGCGGCGTTCATTTTGGCCGGCCAGTCGGCATAAGCACGTGCTTCCGTCGCCCTCGCGAGCGCGGTAGCCGCGCGAATCGCGTCGTCATGCCCCCCAAGATACCAGAGGATCAAGATGAACGTGGCGGTACGGTCCGGGCTGCGGGCTGCGTCGACACCTTCCGCCCTCAGGCCCGCATCGATCCGCAGCTGTTGAGCCGTCCCGATATCTCCATACTGCTCGCTTAAGTCCAGGTCGAGGAGAAACGGGTTCTTGATACCTGCGCGGCGGTTGATCGCCTGCTGAAGAACCACCGATGTTCTCAGTGCCCCGACCGAGATCTGACAAAAGAGTTCGCCGATCCGGGCCTCGAGATCGTCCGGTTCGAGCGTGGTTGCAGACTCGAACCCACGTGCCGCGCGACCATACTCACCTTCGCGGAACCAGGCCCACGCCTCGTCGCGCGCCCGGGCGTGCAACGCGTCAAGCCCCAGGTTCAACCGGTCGAACAGCGAAGCAGTCGGGAGAGATTCCTCACGCGCCGTGTCTGGAACAAAGGGCGTGCGCACTATTGCCGACCGCAACGACGCCATCCCGCTCCGACGCGTCATCGCTCGGTAAACAGGTGCGTTCGCGGATGTGGCCGCAATCAGAGCGTACCGGCGAGCGAACACGCTCATTACGCCCGCGTCCTCGGTGCCGCGGATTCGAGGGCCGAATCCGCCGTACCGGGCGAACGCTTGTCTCCTCTCGGGGCTGATACTGGCGAGTACGGTGGGAATGGCAGGGTCGGCCATAGCACCCAACGTAGTAAGGTCGAGGAGATCACCCGGAAGGGCAAACATGATCGTTCCGCCCCGTCGATTTTGCCTCCGATTGATCGTCTGATAACCGCGCGCGGCCTCCCGTTCCACCTCGTTGCGAAAGATCCCCAGGGGCCTTCGCTCGGGCAGCCCCGGCCGGAAATTACCGTAGGCGTCCGTTCGGTTTATGCCCGGGTTTGCTGGTTCTTGAATCGCCTCGCGTGTTTGCGCGCCGGCGAGGGCGCACCATGAGGTCATGGCGGTAATAACGCCTGTGCAGACCCGGGCTGAGACCACGCCGGCAATTCCGACAGCGTGGGTTCGTCGGACCGGGGCCAACCATTCCGACGTCGCGGTCGAGTTGATAATGAGGGCTCTTGGCATGTCTTTCAATCGGCAGATCTTACGTCCCCGCGTAGGCGAAATCAACGGCCCCGCTACCGGCAGAGGAACGCGAACTCCTCGCTAACGCATTGTGGGAGCGAGGGTTACGCTCCAGTTAGTGCCCGGTCCTCCGGGCGATCCGTTCCCGGCCGCCGAGGGCCCAATCCATCCGCGCTCGAGCGAGATCGGTGTCAGAACTGCCGGTCGATTATGAACTCCGCCAGAGCCGTCAGA
>CBDUZY010000397.1:0-3664 GCA_965371825.1 uncultured bacterium | reverse complement strand
AGCTGGAGACTAGCGGGTTTCGAGGGGGGTTTGGCGCGGCCTTGAATCCCGCTGTCTCACGCCCGCCGCCACGCCGTCTGCCGACGGCGGCCCAACAACGAGTCGCGGTTTCCAGTCAAAAGCGGCGGCGTCACTCGGGACCAACGGTGTAAAGAAGATCGGATTGAGGCGCCACGGGAGGTGAGGAAATGGACACGCAAGCGAAAGCGGGACCAGGATCGAACAAGAAACAAGTCGCCCGGTTCGTGGCGAGCACGGGCCAGGACGGAGCCCCCGACCCCTACAGCGGCAAACGGCAGTCGACCCGATTCTCCGAGGGCATAATGCTGGATGTCACCGTAGACCCGGGGAGACCATCTGCCGGGTTAACCGTCTACATGCACAACGTATCGGACGGGGGTTTCGCGTTTTGGTCCCGGCAGAAGATCATGCCCAGGACCACGCTGTCCGTCCGCGAATGCTCGGATGACGGCTCCAACCCTTGGGTGCAGGCGTATGTCACGCACTGCACACTGGGCCTGCGCGGCTTCTTGATCGGCGCTTCCTTCGATAGCGGCCCACCCGCCGCGTAGGCGGGATGTCCGGCAACCGGCGCCTATTCGACCGTCACGCTTTTCGCGAGGTTTCTGGGTTTGTCCACGTTGCAGCCTCGAATCACGGCCGCGTGGTAGGCGATAAGCTGCAGCGGGATAACCGTCAGGAGCGGCTGCAACGGCTCGAGAGTGTCAGGCACGTACAACACATGGTCCGCTTGACGGGTGATCTCGCGATCCCCCTCTGTCGCGATCGCGATCACGCTGCCGCCGCGGCTTCTCACTTGGGAAATGTTGCTCATCACCTTCTCGTATTGACTCCCCGATGTGGCGATGACGACCACGGGCATCCCCTCGCTGATCAGGGCTATCGGACCGTGCTTCATCTCCGCAGCGGGCAGACCCTCCGCGTGTATGTAGCTGATCTCCTTGAGCTTCAGCGCCCCTTCCAACGCGACCGGGTAGTTGTAGCCGCGTCCCAGATACAACCAGTTGTCCCTTTTTTGGTAACGCTCGGCGACCTGCTTGGCGTCATCGGCGCTTTCGAGTATGTGGGCTATCTGCTCCGGGATCCTCGCCAGACCGGCTATGAACTGACTCGCCGCCATCGGCGAGAGGTGCTTGCGACGTCCCAGGTAGCAGGCCATGAGCGCCAACACCGTCACCTGGCCGGTAAATGCCTTGGTGCTCGCAACTCCGATCTCCGGACCCACGTGCAGGTAGACGCCGGCGTCCGTTTCTCGGGCGACGGTTGAACCGACGACATTGACCACGCCAAGCGTCAGGGCCCCGCGTTGCTTGGCCTCTTTCAGCGCCGCCAGCGTATCGGCCGTCTCGCCGCTTTGTGACACGGCGATTGCAACGACTCCGTCGTCGATAACCGGGTTGCGGTAGCGGAACTCACTTGCTATCTCCGTCTCGGTGGGGATGCGGATCAGTTCCTCGAAGAGATACTCGCCCACGAGGGCGGCATTCAAAGCGGTCCCGCAGGCCGTGAGGATGATCCGCTTTGCCCGGGTAAGCTCGCGCGTGCAATCCACGAGCCCGCCGAGGTGAACCGCGCCCTCCTTCTGGTCGATCCGACCGCGCAGGCACATCTCCAGCGCCGCCGGCTGCTCGCAGATCTCCTTGAGCATGAAATGCTCGTAACCCGTAAGTTCGATCTGCTCGAGCGACCACTCGATCTCGTGAACGTCCTTCGCCACCGGAATCGCGTCGAGCGTCGTCATCCGCACATGTTGCGAGGTGATGTGGGCCATCTCACCATCATCGAGGTACACGACCTGCTTGGTGTGCGCCAGTATGGCCGCCGCGTCGGAGGCGATCAGATTCTCGCCGTTGCCGACGCCGATGATCAGTGGGCTCCCCCGCCGGGCAACCACGATCACACCCGGCTCCTCCGAGCACACCACCGCGATCCCGTACGTGCCCGACACTTCGTGCAGCGCCTGGCGAACCGCCTGCTCGAGATTGCCTTCGTAGAACCGCCCGATCAGCTGGGCTAACACCTCCGTATCCGTGTCGCTCAGCAGAACGACGCCCTCGCGTTCGAGGTAGGTTCTGAGGGCACGGTCGTTCTCGATGATCCCGTTGTGAATAACCGCGATCCTGCCGGACGCATCCGTGTGAGGATGCGCATTGGTATCATTCGGGGCACCGTGCGTCGCCCATCGCGTGTGGCCGATGCCGGTGGTCGAGGCGGCATCGAAATCCAGGGTCTGCTCGAGGACCGACAGCCGGCCGGCCGATTTCATCACCTTGACCCCGTCGGGTTCAATCAGGGCCACACCCGCGGAGTCGTAACCGCGGTACTCCAGCCGCCGCATACCCTCGACCAGAATCGGCAGCGCCGGCCGACTACCCACGTACCCGATGATCCCACACATATCTCACTCCATTGCCTCTTCGCCTTCGCCACGGCGTCCGGGCGACGTAGCCGTCCAGCGCAAAAGGTCGGCCGCGAGCGCCGAGACTCCTACTCTCTATTATCGGCACCCGAGGATGAGTAGGCAAACCGGGGATATGATTGCGTCGCCGCCGATTGCTCCGGGACATCCGAGGCGTGGCTCAGGCCACCTTCCGCAGAAAGAGCCGGCGTGCCCCGAGTTATCCATTCGCTGGCTCGCCGGTTTGACTACTACCTCGCGGAGCCGATGGCCGTCGTGGAGTCGGCGAACCAGGCTTCCACATCGAGCACGACCATGTTGCCGGCGGGCGCCCGTTCTGACTCGGCACCGAGCGGGGCAGCAGTCGGCGCGCCATCTATGGTCCAGGCATGAGGAAAGGGCGGAGCGAATCGAGTTCGCCCCGCCCTCTCGGTCAATTACACACGGTCTGGAAACCGTACAGGTCCTTCGCGTTCCGCCTACTTGCAGGTCAGCTTCCTGGGATGGCAGTCGTTGCAGCAATTATGACTTGCGGGATCGCACGGTGTGCCCCTCGGGTCGCAGACACAGGCCGGGAAGCTCGCGCAATCGGAGTCGTCGCAGTCGACCGCCGTGTCGCAATCGTCGTCCACGCCGTTGTCGCAGACCTCCGGCACGGGCACGCAGTCGCATGCCGGGTCGCCGTCGCAATCCGAGTCGTCGCAGTCGACGTAGGTGTCACAGTCGTCGTCCACGCCGTTGTCGCACACCTCGGGTACCGGGATGCAGCCAGCCGGATCGAGGAACTCTGCCACGTCGTCATAGTAGAACGCGAGCGCTCCGTCGACCGTGGCGTTGCTCTCCGCATCGCAAACATCATTGATGTTGGTACCACAGACACCGTAGAGCTGGCCGACGATTTCACCGCCGCTCTTGACGACGGGCGAACCGCTGCTGCCGCCGTCCGTGGCACCTTCGAGGTCATAGCTGTAGATGAATTCGCCTCGCGGCAGTCCGCTGCAGGTGCCGGCACCAGTGTCGACCGAATGGTGCGAGTACACCTGCGGTCCGTAATTGGGGTTGCTGACGCGGTAGAGATCCGCACCGTGCGTGTTGGCAATGGGCGAGTTGTTCCAGCCGAGGAACGTCCTGCCCGACGGGGGATTCTCGCTCAGCTCCAACAGCGAAAAGTCGCCGTCCCGGCTGGTCGCCAGGAGGGACGTCCCGATGGTGTCCGGCGTCGAAGGCCAGTCCGGACACTCCCCC
>CBDUZY010000396.1:0-3678 GCA_965371825.1 uncultured bacterium | reverse complement strand
TCTTCAGCAAAAGCCTCACGGACTCCAGCGACATTCGGTCTGCCGCTATGGCCGCCCCCGCGCGCAGCAACTCAACCAGTGGGTGGTGGGCCATCGGTCGGCGGCGATCGATGAAGAAGGGAATGTCGCACGAATCGAGGGCGCTGGTCAGCAGATCGTGATAAGGTTCGAGATCACGAGCTATGATCGCGATGTCTCGATACCGAAGCGGTGACGACGGCCTCTGCACCCAGTGACATACGCGAGACACCGCGTAATCCACTTCGACTCGGCGGGACGGAGCTTCGATCAGCTCGACTTCGGCCGGGACCGTTCCTTCCGGCACGCTGTCGGGGCATGGGGCGGCGAACAATCTCCTTTCGAGTCCCGCGAGTGAGGCGTTCCCCCGAAACCGCGGTTGCGGTCGACCACCCAGAAGGATCGGTTCCTCTTCCTCGAGCCCGGCCTCTCGAAACTTGCCCCGAAGCGACTGAAAAGTCGCCAAAGTCCTGGAGAACAGGCGGGTTGACCCCGGCGGGCGCCCGTCGTCACGGGCTCCCTCGGCGACCGACGGATCGAGAAGCACCGTCAACTCAACGTGAGTACACAGTCGCGCCAGGGCGACGAGAGTCAGCGACTCCTGCTCGCTCAGCGACGCGAACCCGTCAACCCACAATCTGGCGCCCGACACCCAATCACAGCGTGGAAGGCACTCTCGAGCTACCTGCAGGTGTTGCGACGGGTCCAGCCGGTCCGTGCCCAGGTAATCCAGATAGGCGGCGTAGAGAATGCTCAGGTCGTGCAGCTTGGCACCGCGGACTGGATCATCACTGTCGCTCTCATGCTCCTGACCGCGCCCCTCGTCCGACGCCAGGAGATCGTCCGGGGTGATGGCCTCCTGCAAGAGTTCGGTGATGGTCACCGCGAGGCGATCGACGAATCCCCCGAGCCGATCGAGCCGGCGATAATACCGAAGCCGTGACGACTGCTTGGCGACGAGATGCCGCAGCACCATCACCCTGGCTGAGTCAGACAGTGCCCGACGAACCGGACCGCCGACCGACTCCAGCACCCGGAATGCGAGGCGTTGAAACGAGAGCACCTCGGAGCGATGGACCGCGCCTACGAACCCACCCTTGTCCGGACCGTCCTCCCCGCCCTCTGGAGGCTTGACGATCGCCCTCTCCATTTGGAGGCTGGCTTGCTCGGGCACGAGCAGGATCAGGCGAGGACCGTCGACGGGATTCTGACGCAGTTCGTCGCGAATAGCCGTGAGACAGTATTGAGTCTTGCCGCTGCCCGCCCGGCCGATAATGAAGCGTACCGCCATGCTCGACCCCTCGTATCACAGGGCCAAGGCAGGGTCAAACAATCCCCCGCTCAACCTCACCCATCCGAACGAGTGCCGGATGCGACGCGTTGGACGGTGTGGTATCGGGTTCCAACCGGTGCAAACACGGGTTGAAGACCCGCGCCACACCTTCTCCAACAGGCTGCTGGATGAAGCGACAGTCTATTCATGCCGCCCAGGGACCGGCAGGTTTCTGCTACTCTCTGCCGCAGGGACTGTAACAGGTACGAATGCCGCAAGGGCCTAGGCCCCAGGCCTATTTTTTGCTTGATCAGGCTTTCCAGTTTGGGTACAATGTCCGCGTTACGACCGATAAACGGAGGTCGCCCACGTCACGAAAACCGGAAGGCCGCCGCATTCGCTGTGCGGTGGAGGTGCAAGTTCGTTTCTTTGGAGTCGAAGGATGGCCATGAGCATATCGCGAGCTAAGAGGTTTATCTTGTTGCCCGCCATAGCGGGCTTTTGCCTGGCGACCAGCGTCAGCACAGCGTCCGCGCAGACATGCGGCGATGAGCTTTGCGAACCGCCGGAGGACGCGGGAACCTGTCCGCAGGACTGCCCTGACTATCTCAAGCACGATCCGCCGCCTGACGCCAACAAGGCGGCGCCGGCTTCTGACCTGACCTGCTGGTTGGCGACGACCGCCAATATGCTTGCCGGCGCGGGCTACGGAAGCACCACGACCGAGCAACTGCGGGCCGAGGAGATATACGAAGAACTCAAAGGCGAATTCGGAGCGTTAGACTGAAGTTGGATCGATCTAGCCGCCAGTTGGTGGCTTCAGTCTGATGAGAACACTTGGGCGAGCAACAACTACGACGTCGTAACGGTGTACGGGAGCAAGGAACCCGGCGGGAGCTTTGATGACCCAGACGGGGCGAAGTTCATCGCAGACGAGCTGCGCCGGTGCAACTTCGTGGGACTGTACCTGCACGCGGACGCAGGCGCCCCCGTCCCGGGTGGATGCGTCGTCGACCAAGGCAGACACGTGATCACCGCGTGGGGCGACGAGCGCGACGAGGGAGAAGGCGAAGAAGTGCCAGCCAATCCCGACTGGGTATGGGTCACCGATTCCGACCGAAGTACGCAGCTGGAGGGAGAAGATCAGGGCCCCGGCAAAGAGGTCTACGGTTACTACTGGGACCCAGCGGACCCGCCGACGCAGGATTACGGCCGCTGGTATATTGACTACTTCAACAATAATCCCCCTATCGATCCCGAAGACCCGTATCTCTGGAACATCGTCACGCTCTCACCGCCCGACACCGAGTGCGACGGAACCGGGCTGAGCGTCACCGGTTCCTACAAGATCACGCAGGACGACGCTCGTGATGCAACAGGCCTTCGATACAAGGCCGGAGCCTACGACTCTCCGCGCATCTGCACGTATTCCACAGCGCTCGATTACGAGCCAAATGACATTCCTCGGATCGTCAAGTATCACATTGACGAAGGCTGCTGGGGAGAGATACCTGAGTGCGAGTACGTCGAGGTAGAATGGGAACTCACTGGCGACGACGAAGTTGCTCAGGGTACCGAAGTAACGATAACGACTGAGTTCCTTCTTCCGAACGAGAATGTGATTTCCTACAAGGACGTTCACTTTACGTACGCGGACCCGGAGACGCCGGGCGCTTCGAAACCGTCGTTCGGCTGGACCATCGATACGCCACCGGCGGGCGAGCCCACAGGAGGCGGATTCGTCGTCGGCGCGTTCGAGCTATACAGCGACTCATTCGGCACGACCAAGATCGGCGAGTACCGCTTCCAGCACGAATACGGCGACGATGACGATCCCAACATCCATTACTTCGAGCTCCGCTCGCTCGAAGATGCAGGAGACATCTACGTCGGCAATCTTCGCTTTGGACACAGGTGCAATCCCTTGACTGGGGAAGGTCTCTGGACGTACGGCAATTATATCGACGAAGTCCTCACCGTCGTCACGGTCTCTCCGAGCGTGCCGTATCTGTCAACCATCGAGTGGGATGAAGCGACGTGTAATGTTCCCGCGGTATCGGAATGGGGGCTGGTTGCCTTGGCGCTGTTGACGTTGACTGCGGGGACGATTGTCGTCGCGCGTCGAAGGCGAGTTCTCCGTGCGGAGGCTTGACCCGACGGCGGACGTCTCGCGGCGTGTGTAGATACCGCGCGCTACTCGGCAAACATGGCATCCACAAACGCAGCCGGATCGAACGGCTCGATGTCGGCTGGGGTCTCGCCCAGCCCGACGAACTTGACCGGAACGTTCAGTTGGTCACGGATTCCGACGACGATGCCGCCCTTCGCGCTACCGTCGAGCTTGGCCAGGAAGATGCCGGTCACCGAAACGTGCTCGGAGAATTGAC
>CBDUZY010000395.1:0-3697 GCA_965371825.1 uncultured bacterium | reverse complement strand
ACGGCGAACGTCGTCTCACGCTTACGGCCAGCCTCGGCGTCACACACGCCGACCCCACTCAAACGCCAATC
The DNA here is from genome assembly GCA_965371825.1 of uncultured bacterium. Lineage (GTDB taxonomy): Bacteria > Planctomycetota > Phycisphaerae > UBA1845 > UBA1845 > JAJRUK01. Next base: position 3,626 of record CBDUZY010000395.1, on the reverse strand, counting down.
GACGCCAGGAGGCTCATCCAGCAAGCCGACCAGTGCCTCTACCACGCCAAACAAAGCGGCCGAAACCGAGTCGTCGTCCGACCCTTCGAAACCAATAGCTGACGGGTGCCATGCTTTCGCGAAGCGTAAGCATGTCGAGCGCCGGGTGTCATTATGGGTGGTCCCCACCACGACCGGCAACGCTCGCCAGATGCCGCCTATTCGCGTCCTTCGACATCCTGGCGCAGAAAAGAAAACCGGGACCGATCCGAAGACCGATCCCGGTTGGGTATGCAGGCGACTGACGAACAACCTCATCAAACTTGGACCGCTCTTGGCGTAATATCATTCCAAAGACTGCGTGGGCGGCGGAATCATCTCCTTGACCGTGCCTTCCTCCAGCCACTTCGACATCAGGCTTGTTGCAGGTTCGCCACGCGGGGCGGTGTCCCACTCGGTACTCGTACCCTGAGCCCACGCCTCGTGGTTGAAGCTCACCTCGCGGACTTCGATGTTATCCTTCGTGACGTTGAAGATCGTCATGTCGGCCGCCAACGCCAGGGGACCGTCGTACGTCTTGCGGATGCCTTCGAAGATTTCAAACTCGATGTCGCGATGGTTCCAGTAATGGTAAGCCACGGCCATACGCGGTTTGACGGCGCTCATGATCTTGCCGAATCCTTCGGGCGGTGTATGGATGACGGATGTGACCCAATAGGCCTGCTTGTAGGGGAAACCGGCGATCTTCATCCACTGTTCCGGCGTGAAGAAGCACTCGTGGACGACAAGGTCCGCTCCCTTGGTCTCTTTCAGGAACCACTTGTTCGGGGCACTGTCGCCGCCGAAGACGAAACTCAGCCCGTTCCAGTCCAGCCGGAAGCTGACCGAGCCGTCGCGAATATGAATGGCGGGAAACGAGGTGATCTTGACGCCGTTCTCGTCGTAAACGACGGCCGTTTTCGAGAAGTCGAATTCGTGAGCCACGATTTCGCCACCGGCGTTGGGCAACGTACCTGCCCGCGAAGTCACGTCCCACGCCCACGCCTCGCGGATGTGGTCGACGTGTGCCTTGATGCCCAGTGCCGGCTCTGAGCCCGAGGGGCCATAAACGTGCAGGGGCGTGTAGCGCCCCCCCATCCAGCCGGCCACCCACAACGGCGCGAGGTCGCCGCAGTGATCCGTGTGCAGGTGGCTGACAAACACCTTGTCCAGCTTCGAATAGTCGGATTCGAGCGCGGAGAGGTTGTCGGTCGCCCCAGTGCCGAGATCAAACAGGAAAGAGTCGCCGTTGCCGAGTTCGGCCAGGAAGCATGCAGACTTGTTACTCGGCGTTTGCGTCGGCATGCCCGTGCCGAGCGCGGTGACGCGCATCTCGTCCTTCCCGATCTTCTCCGTGCCGGGGAAGTAGGATCGCGGATACTTGCCGTTCTTGATCTCCTGCGGGATTCGGCTTTCGGCGTAGTTCTCCCCATCGACCTTATGCGGTTTCGCGAAAACTGACTGTTGCAGCTCCGTCTTGACCAGCAGCAGGACGCCGACCGTGAGCAATGAGCCAACGATCATGCCGACAACGAGAGGTTTTCTGTCGTTCATGGTTTGATCTCCTTGCTTGAGAGGATTGAAGAGATAGCGCCCAGATTTTAGGCACCCGACTTCACCTCGGCCAACCGGGTTTCTTGACCCACGGCTCACAGGAAGAAAAAGGGGACATTCTACTTTTTTGAAAAAGTAGAATGGCTGGGTGACCCAGGGCGGTTGCCCGCCCCGGGTTCCCACAGACCCGTACGTGCACACATTAGTGCATACGGTTCCTCAGGTCATGGTTTCGCTACGTTCGACATACTGAGTGGACCGCCATCGCCGGGGGGAGAGGGTAGGCCTCCAACATCCGGTTGAAGCAATCCCAGGTCATCGTCCGTTCGCGATTGCGACGGGACAACCAGTACCGCCAGATCCGGTGCACTCGCATACGGAATGCCGACAACGATGTACTGTTGCCCGTGATTCCGTAGTAAGCACAGTGACCTCGCAGCTTTTGACTCAGCACACGCTGTTGCTCACGCAGCGGACGGTGCAGGTTACGGCGACACCATTGGGCAATCGCTCGCAATCCCCGCCCCATCCGGCTCGATGATGTCTTGCGCTTGACCACCCATGACCCGCGGCGGGATCGGCCCCAGTAGTGGGTGAACCCCAGCAGGTCGAACGTCCCCGGCTTGCCTTTCGGCCCGCCCTTGTCATCGGGACGTTGAAACGCGATCCGTCGCGTTTTCTTCGGGTGCAGCGTCAGTCCGTATTTGCCAAACCGTTTCGGCAGGACTTCCATCACCCGGTGTGCATCCGATTCATCACTGAAGACGATGACGAAGTCATCGGCAAAGCGAATCAGATGGGCCTGGCCGGTAAGACGTGGCTGAACGTCCCGCTCGAACCACATGTCCAGCACATAGTGCAGGTACACGTTCGCAAGGAGCGGCGAGATGACTCCGCCCTGCGGCGATCCGGAATCCGGATAGCTCACGCTTCCGTTTTCCATCACACCCGCCTTCAACCACTTACCGATCAGACGCAGCAGCACGCCGTCGCGCACTCGGTGCTTGAGAAGGTCTCGAAGATGCGCGTGATCCAGCGTATCGAAGAACTTGCGAATGTCCACTTCCAGCACCCAGCCGCCCTGCATGTCCATCGTCCGTTTCCACAGCGATTCCAACGCATCGTGTGCGCTGCGACCAGGCCGAAAACCGTACGAGCAGTCTTTGAAGTCATGCTCGTAAATCGGTCCCAGCAGCATCGCCACCGCACGCTGAAGGATCTTGTCCTCCAGGGTTGGAATGCCGATGGGGCGCGTCTCGGTTGTCGAGCCGCCCTTGGGGATGTGAACACGCCTGACCGGCGGAGCCCGGTAACGGCCCGACTTGGCACGATCCAGCAGCGACTGGAGATTCGACTCCAGCGACTGCTCGTAATCCGCCGCCGTCTGACCGTCGACGCCCACCGCCCCGTTCTTGCGGGTACGCCGGTAGGCCTCGCGTAGCCATTCAAGGTCCATCAGATACGCCAGCGACGTAAAGCCCATCTCCGGGGATTGCTTCGCAAGCGTTGCTATCCGTTCCTGTTTCGTGGATACGTCACTCGAATTTCGATGCATTCGTCGTATGTCCCAAAAACGGGTCCATGATCCGACATCCCGCTTCCCTCCACAGGATCCCGGCCGATCCGGTTCTCCTGCTTCATCAGTACTATCAGGATGCTACGACGTCCTGCCTCCCATCCCGCCGCACTTCGTTTCCTTCGCTTGGCGGTACCGCGGTCGCATCTTCTCTTCGCTCCTGGCCGCCCGAGATGCCAAAGCGGCAGGCCCGGTGCGTTTCGCTTGTGCAGGCATCACCGTGTTGCCTTGATCGCCGTGGAGAAGACAGGACCTCCCAAGTTCCTGCGAGACCCCAATCGCCTGTTTGCCCATGCTCTTCGACTCCGGCGGAACCAAACGCGACTCGCCATAACATCGCGCCGGCATGGCCCCCGCTAAGGGAACGACGAAGGCTTCCACAATGAGACTTTCGAAGCTCAATCACATGGCTTCCAGGCTCGCTGTCTACGCTTCGTAGCACCGGTTACCCGGATACCACGCAAGACTCGCTTCCAGG
>CBDUZY010000394.1:0-3700 GCA_965371825.1 uncultured bacterium | reverse complement strand
ACCCGGGCGTCGCACCCTGCCCATAGGACTCTCCCTACGTAGCGGCCCTAGCAGCTTGTTGAGAAAAGGCACCTAACAGGTATGGCGCCGGCTCCCAACGGATGCGAATACAGGCTGAGAACCGGTGCCCCGCCTTACTCATCGGGCTGCTACGAATGGGTCTCGGCGCGCTCGGTCCTGGAAAAATTCACAGGTTGGATTAGTGTGTAGCGTCCAGCGTCACCGGTCTGGTCCTCCCCGAAACCGTCGACCTGTTCGCCAGGCGCCGGGGACGATCCGGGCAACTCGCTCATAGAGCTGTGCTGACCGCGTCGCAGTCTGAGTTACCGGGCCCGGAACGCGGCGACAACGTGGATGACGACCGTCACGAGGATGCCCGCGATGATCAGCAGCAAGAGGAACAGACGCTGACCGACCTCTTGCTCGGTCGCCGCCCGGACCGTGATCCAGACGTCGATCGCAAACATGTAGACGATCTCCAACTTGATCCAGCGCAGCAAGGAAACCGCGATCCGGTATTGCGCGGGTGCGTTCTGCTCAGTGATGCGAACCGGGAAGTTGAACCAGTGTGGATACCGACCCGTCACGGTCAGCCCCGCATACACGACCGCCACCAAGAGAGGCATGAAAAGGAGCATGCCCTTCCCGATCCACGCATCCGGCTCACCCGAGAGGTCAAAGTGGCGAGGGATGGTCTCCGGAAGCGTCGACCACGACAGGGCCACGGTCAACACACAGACTACCACGCCGATCAGGGCCAAGACTTCAACAACCGTGCCGAGCGGTTCACGCCGTATTGCCAACTTTGGCCGATACCGTTTGCTCATGGTGAGTTCATCTCCCAGCGCCGCCGTCCCCTTCGCCGCGTTGCGCCGATTCACGGCACCAGCGCACATTCTCTGATCAGATCCGGGCCGCGATACACCAGCCCAGAGTACACCTGCACGACTTCCGCACCCGCGTCCATGAACTCGAGCACGTGCTCCGGGCCCATTACGCCGCCGCATCCCATGATCAGAAACTCATCTCCGATCACCCCCCTGAGCATTCGCACGGTGCCGATCGCCAGCGACCTGAGCGGGGCACCGGACACACCTCCGGGAAGAGCCTCCGAACCCAAATCGGCTGCGAGTTGCCCGGAGAGGTGCGTGGAGGTGTTGGTAGCCACAAACCCGTCACACGCTCTCCGCTCGATGATCGGCCCGACAACCGACTCGAGGGCCTGGGCCGTCCACGGCACACGATCCGCATCTTCCGGCGGGAGCTTGAGCAGCAGCGGTCGACTCGCCCCCCCCGCCGCCCCGTCCTCCATCTCCGACAAGGTGCGCCGAACCGGAACGAGCAGATCCTCACACAGCCGCGGATCGCTCAGCAGCCCGCGCAACCCGGCAGTGTTCGGCGAACTGAGATTCACGACGAAATAGTCAGCCGGGTCGAACAAGAGCCTGACGAGTTCACACAACTCTTTCGCGGCTATTCCCAGGTAGTCCGAGACATCCTCGGCGCCTTTCAACGATCCCGGGTTCGGGCCGATGTTGCACCCAACCAACATGCCCGACCGTCTGGCTTTCGTGAACGCGGACAGTCGAGCCTTGATCGGATCAACACCTTGACTCGGAAAGCCCATCCGATTCCAAATCGCCTCGTGGCGCAGCAAGCGACTCATCCGCCGCTGACCTTGCAAGCCCGGCCAGGGAGTTAGAAGAACGGTTCCAATCTCAACGAAGCCGGCCCCGAGACGTTCCAACCCCGGAAGACACACCGCGTTCTTGTCGAGGCCGGCGGCGATGCCGATCCGATTGCGGAAACGAAGACCCCGCCACTCGAAGTCGCCGACTGGATGATGCCGTCGTCTTCCCGCGGAAATGCGAAGCGACAGCAAGGCAGCGGAATGGGCCAGCTCCGGCGGAGTCAACTTGATTAACGGCCAGGTCTTCTGATACAGCGTCGTGCGGAAGAGCTTCATCCACAGTCGGTACATGGCGCCTGAGGCGTTAGCGCACTCGGCGAGCCTCGAACGCATGAGACCGACACGATCCACGCCATCGCCGCGAAGGTCGATCGGCTGGAGACCTGCGGCGGATGATTTCGACGTGTCAGCGTCGTCTTCCGTGGAGACCAGGACTCGCAGGACGTCGGTTCCGGAGGATCGGTCGGCCAGTGCAAGCTCCTCGCGGCACTTCTCCGAAGCGTCGTACTCATCAGTCACGACCACAAGGAAGAGCTTGGACCGCAGTATCGTGCGACGGGCGGCCTGTTCGTACGCCTGGCCGGTCAATTCAGATTCTAGATCGAGCAATACCGTGTAGCCGGCGTCGCGAGCGACGCGCCGCAGTTCAAAGACGGCACGGAGCGTCGCGTTTGACGAGTCGGCGTAAGAGATGAAGCACATGCCTATCTTGGCGCGGTAATACACGTGTAGCAGCAGAAGCGCAACCGCCCCGGCTGTAAGGACCGCAATGAGCACTAGTAGAACAGGGTGGACACCGACGTCGAACAAGCCGAATCCTCGAAGACCTATTGGAGTCGCTTCAACAGCTACGCTGCGTAGCAGGGAAGACGAGGGAAGAGACGCGAGAGAGAACTCCGTTAAGACCATCGCGCATGACTGTACCCAACCGCCGATCGTCGAGCAATAGGTCGCCACAATCGACGGCAAGCCGCTTTGGCGGTGATCGTGCGATTACGCCCATCCTACGAACAGAGCGAACACGGAACCGCACTCACAGGCCGATGTCCACGGACTGGTCCTTCGTCTTGACGGCCTGGAACGTTACCGTGGCTGTCCCTTGGCCGCGGATGATCCACTGCACGTCGCGCTTTCCGAACGACGGCACGCTGGTGAAGATCATCTGCGGTCGGTGCTCGACATAGTTGACCTTGTCGAGCTGGAGGTCGTCTACGATGCCGCCGGAGACCACCTCGAGCCCGGGCCCGGCGATCGACAGGATATCCTTTCTGACGAGATTGTGCTTCAGAGCACCGGTGGAGACCGTCGGTATCGCCTTTCGATTCTGAGCGCGCACGCGGATGCGGTGTAGATCGTTCCCGAGCGACTTGACCTCGAGGACCGTGAGCTCCACCTCCGGCGTGTGCCGGGCGATAAAGATAACCAGGGATGCGTTTCGATGTACCATCTCTTGGAGCAGAAAAGTCGGCGGGATACGTGTCGTGAAGGTGCGCCACCCGCCGATTTCGACCTCACCGAACTGCGGATGATCGAATTTCTCCCAGTTCTTGAACATGATGCCCTGGCTGACGAAGTCGTTGAACTTCTGTTTCTCCTCGTCCGACGTGCCGCCGAAGAACGCCTCCGGATCGTCGCCCTCCTTCTTCTCACCCAGCTTGCGATAACGCTCCTGGGTGCTCATGAAGAGCTCGCCGACGAAGCCGAAGATTCCCAGATTTGAGTACATCCACTCGTCGAAGTCGCCGTGGGTCGTGTACATGTCCTTCGCGCCGACAATGTAGCGGTATCCGGGAATGATCTTCTCGCCCTCTTTCCCGAGGAAGTCGTACACCTTGATGTCCTTCTGCGAGTATCTTCCGGCAAGCTTGGAGCCCGGGCCGCGGACGATCAGCCCGCCCGAGTTATGAAGGGCGAGGCTGAAGCAGATGTTCGGCTTGGAGACGACGAAATCGGAAACCGCCTTGGTCACCTTCCCCGACATGGGGAAGTCGCCCGCCCCGCCCTGCACGT
>CBDUZY010000393.1:0-3709 GCA_965371825.1 uncultured bacterium | reverse complement strand
TTCTTTATAGATATTCTCGGCCGCCATTTTAGGTTTTTATCGGAATTTCGAGCGTTTTGTTCGTTTTGTGCTGGAATCCCGTCCAGTGCGACACTAGTATTCTGACGATCGGTAGTCGTCGCATGTCGGGAGAGTCGGCCGTCGGTCACGAAAGGCGCGGCGGGTTGTAGTAGTAGTAGAAGGGTCCGTGTATTTTGGCCACGGGCTTAGGGCACGGTTAGACTTACCCACGCGCTAAGCCAAGGCTTGCGGTACTTGAGCGACATGGCCGTGTGCAGATGAGTCGAGTTGCGGCGAGTCGCGCAGGCAGTGCTCATGCTTCGGATCATGGAGCGATCGTGCATGGCCTTGTCAAGGATGACTGGTTAATGACGCGGATAACTGCCGTTGCGAATGCACTCCGTGGGCGTCGGCGCCCGGTGTTGCCCGCGGTTCGCAAGCTTGATCGAGTCGAATAACTGCTCGAGTGCGGCGCGAGGCCGCTGAGCCGAACATAGAGGAAGCGAGAAATGGCTGTAAGACACCACATCAAAGTTCTGGTAGTTGACGACGATCCATCGATCTGCAAGACCGTAGGGCTTCTTCTTTCGGATCACGGGTACAACCCGCGGACGTTCACCGATCCGGACGAGGCCATGGCCGCGGCGGAGAAGGAATCGTTCCAGATCGCCCTGGTCGACCTTCGGATGCCCTCGATGGACGGGGTCGAGGTGGTCGAGAAGCTCAAGTCGATTGATGAGCGCATGAGTTGCATCGTGATGACCGCCTATCCCGATCTGGACAGCGCGACCGAAACGATGCGAAGCGGCACCTGCGATTACATCGCCAAGCCGTTCAAGCAGGAAGAGCTGGTGGCCTCCGTCGATCGGGCGTGTCTGCGGATGGGCATCATCTATACCGACGAGAACGAGCTGAACCGTCTCATCGGTCAGCGGATTCGCAGCCACCGCCTCAGCCAGAACCTGACGCTGCGCCAGCTTTCGGATCGCACCGATCTGACGACTTCGCAGTTGTCGCAGGTGGAGCTCGGCAAGAACGCCGCCTCGATCTGGGCCCTCGCCCGCATCAGCAACTCGCTTGGCTTGCAGGTATCCGAGCTGCTGACCGGTCTATAGGGGTCCTGGTTTCACGCCAGGCGTGAGCGGAGGTAGTCGGCCCGGGCGATGCCGCGCTCACCGTCTTCCGCCGGACTCTTGTGGATTCGCTGGAGGTGTGCCGGTTGAGTGTACAGGAACAGCTCGTTGAGGAGGTGGATGTCGAACTTCTCGAAACGACCCATGTGGATTCCCATCCGTATCGGCGACAGTAGGGAGTGTGTCTCGTTTCCGCCGATGCGCCGGGCGTTTTGCAAAACACCATAGGCCCGCCAGATCTTGTCATCGATACGCGCCGCGCGTTGCTTAGCCAACGATTCGCGCGCGGTCCGCTCGTACTCGACGATCTTGGGAATGATCGTCTCGCTGAACGTCTTGATGATCTCCTCCTCCGACTTGCCGAGCGTAGTCTGGTTGGAGACCTGATATAGATCGCCGACAGCCTCGGTTCCCTCGCCGTGCAATCCGCGAACGGCCAGGCGCAGGTCCCGGGCGGCGCGGGCCACACGCTCGATCTCCTTCGTAAAGCGAAGACCGGGTAGGTGTAGCATGACGGAGACACGAATGCCGGTTCCCACGTTCGTCGGACAAGCGGTCAGGTAGCCGAGCTGCTTGTCGAAGGCGAACGCGAGCTTCGACGCCAGCATGTCGTCGATACCGTTGACATGCTCCCAGATGGCCTCGAGTTGCAGTCCGCTCCGCAGGCCTTGGATGCGCAGGTGGTCCTCCTCGTTGATCATCAATGCCTGCGTCTCATCCGGCGAGATGGCAACGCCACGACTTCCCTTACCCGAGGCGTGCTGCCGACTCGTAAGATGACGCTCGACCAGGACGTCCTGATCGATGGGACTCGTTTTATCCAGGTCGACGAAGATCGAACTCTCACCCGCGGGCGTCGATGCGATCTCGTCGACGAGGCAGCGGTAGATTTCCGTCCGTTCGGTTTCGCCCGCCGTGGAAAGAAAGGGGTGCTCGGCCAGGTTGCGGGCGAGGCGAATCCGGGACGAGACCACGACGTCGGCCAACGGTCCGACGCCCCGGAGCCACTCGCCAGTCGTTTTCGTGAGTTCGTCGATTGTCATTCGGATTCCAGGACTCGAATCTTGTCGCGAAGATTCGCGGCGAGTTCATAGTTTTCCTGCTCGACGGCTTCCTGCAATTCGCGGCGCAGCCGGAGCAGTTGCGTCTGTCGCTGAACGGTCTCATCCGCCGTGGGAGGGACCTTCCCTATGTGCTGTTCGGCTCCTTCGTGAGCGCTCTTCACCAACGGAAGAAGGAGGTTCTTAAAGGCGGTGTAATCGTGAGCGCAGCCGAGCTGGCCCTTCATCTGGAACTCGTGGAAGGTCAGACCGCACTTCGGACAGGTGACGTCCTCTCCACCGCCGAGGGCTACCTTGTGCTTGATGAACTGTTGGAGAATCTCGTTCGTGGTGGGCGGCTGCTTGATGATGACGCCCTCTTTCTCCGCGCAGTCCTCGCACAAGTGCCGCTCCCGCTTTTCCGGAACTGTGTCCGTGATGTGGACGGTGGCCTTGGCCTGATTACAAAGTTGGCAGACGATGCTCATCCGGGAGAGTACCTACCTTCTTACACTTCAACCCGACCGTACGTCTACTCTACGCATCACCCGATTCATCGTCAAACCGGCGGGGAGTCTCCCGTCGCGGCCCCCAACGAGCGCGGTGGGGTCTCGTAACAGGCTGCGCAGCCCGGGGCCTCGGTCACCTCGACTCGACGAACGGACCCGAGACCGGCGGCGAGAAGGCCTTCGAGCACGAACCGGGCGACGACCTCCGCCGTCGGGTTGAGTCCCTCTAGCGCGGCGTGGCTATTGAGGTCGCACTCGTCGAGCGGTTCAACGACTGATCGCAGCGTCGCCTGGGCCCGGCCGAAGTCGATCACCATTCCGTTGTCGTCGAGCTCGACGCTCGCGAAGTGGGCCCGCACCACCCAATCGTGCCCGTGCGGATCCTCGACGGTCCCGTCCGCGAACCGGACGCTGTGAACGGCGTGAAAACCCGCCTCGACGACAATCGTGAACATCTGATGTTCCTTACTCTTCAGCAAATATCGCCCCTAGCGAGCCGGTACGAAGGCGCAACCGGTTCGGATCGGCAAAGGCCGAGCGATGTCAACGTAATTGTAGCGGAGACACGTACCGAAGGGCCACTCCGGGCGCACGTCGCGCCGATCAGCACCATCGAGATGTAGTACGCTCGCGATCCGTGGCACGGGTCGACGTCCAAGACTTGCGGGCAGTACGACTAGTTGTGCGTTGGGGTTCCCTCAGGAGCCGCTCATGCCGCACCGTGCTCGCCATCTCCCGGGCGCCGGATGGATGCCTCATATCTTCGGGGCGTGGGCAATTCGGTTTCGTCGGTTCTCGTGCTCGCGAGAGCGGTCCACCGACTCGGGTTCAATCCTTCCGTGAACCACCCCACGCGTGAATCGTCCCCGGGCTTCACAAGAGCCTGTGCAACCAAGTCGAGCAGGTCCTGGCGCGGCGCCTCGAGCACCTGGAGAATCCGGCTTGAGAGAACAGAATTGCCTTCATTCGGTGGCCGATTCTGGTATCGTACCCACGAGACAGCTCAGCGGTGTGGCCGGGCGAGAGT
>CBDUZY010000392.1:0-3711 GCA_965371825.1 uncultured bacterium | reverse complement strand
CGATGTCTCGGCACCGTTCATTCCCCATTCACGTTATCCCCGCATGACCGACCACACGTCGGCGTCCAGTGTATCTCGACGGCGGTACAGCAAGATCACCAGTCCCAAAGCGAGACCCGCCTCGACGGCGGCGATCACGAGTAGGAACAGGGCAAACGCCTGTCCCTCGATGTGGTGATGGAATCGGGCGAACGCCACCGCGTTGATTACCACGCCCTGAAACATCACTTCCGTCGAGAGGAAGATGACGATCAGGTTACGACGCGAAAGAAAGCCGACCAGCCCGAGGGCGAACAGCACCGCGCCGAGAATCACATATTCAGCCACACCGGGCATCAATAGGGCTCCAGATCCTTACCGACCTCGCCGAGCGGTCTTTGCGCCGCGCGAACCGTCTCGGACGGGACTTTCTTTCGGGTCATACCCAGCGCTCCAACCAGAGCGACAAGCAGCAACACACCGGAAATCTCCAGAGCGACCACATACTTGGTCATCACCGCTGCGCCGATCACGTATGTGTTGCCGAGCGCCGTCACCGCGGACTCTCCTTGATCCTGCGTAAGACTGACCGTAGCGGTCTGCTGAGGCGGATCCGGCAGGTCGGCTGCCCGACCCGCTATCGCACCCATCAGCACGAACCCGGCCAGCACCGCCGCGAACGGCTCCCGGGCCCGGCGGTCGTATACCGGCGAGCCGGGCTGCTGGGCGAGCATGATGACGAACACGTACGTAACCAGGATCGCCCCGGCATAGATGATCACCAAAGCTACCGCGAGGAACTCCGCCTCCTGCAGAACAAGAAGAGCCGCAACGGCAAGAACTACGAGCACGAAGTAGACGGCGCTGTACACGGGCCTGGGGTGTGTGATGACTCTCGTAGCCGCCAGCACCGCGATGGCGGAAAACAGGTAGAAGAGAACCGCGCTATCCTCGGGCGCAGCGATTCGCGTGGCGATCAGGGCGATCAGCCCCAACAGAGCCGCAATCCCCAGCCCCGCGCCGACAACCGTCTTGGGCTTTTCCGTTCGCGGGAGGAGGAAGTACACGCCCGCGCCGCCGACGGCGAAGATCGCGTACAGAAAGTATGCGGTAATCGGGTTCACTCGCTCGCAGCTCCCTCGGAAGACTCCGATTCACCCTCACCCTTACCCTCACCCTGGACACCGGACTGGTTCGCAATCGGCGCCTTCGGTCTGTCGCCCGTGTTCATGTACCCCGTGATTCGCGGGTTCTTCCTTGGCTTGACGCCGGCGGTCTCGTCGTAGATCGAGAGCAGCTTTTCCTTGTCGAAGATCATCTCCTCTCGCGACCGGCTTACTATGTGGAAGTAGTGGGTAAGCTCGATGGCGTCGACGGGACAGGCCTCCTCGCACATGCCGCAGTAGATGCAACGCAACTCATCGATCTCGAACTTTACCGGGTACTTCTCCCGATCGGGCCAGGGCGACTCGGCAGCTTCAATGTGAATACAGTCGGCGGGACAGGCCGTCGCGCACATGAAGCATGCGACGCACGCGACCCGGCCCTCCTCGTCGCGGTTGAGGCGGTGTATACCCCGATAGTTCTCAACCCGAAGCTCGCGCGTCTCCTCCGGATACTGAATCGTAACCGGCCTGCGCAAGAGAGATTTCGTAAAGTGGCGGATCGTCGTTTTCATGCCGTCGAGGATCTGCGGTACGTACAACCGCTCCGGGCCGGTAAGATCCGGCTGATCGACGACAACGATGTCCTTGTCGTCAATCACGTCTGCACCTCGACTTTCACATGCCCGGCCAGGTTGGACGCAGTGTCGACTGTCGGCATGTTGGCCTGCCGCCCGGTGACCTCCGTTCGCCTCGTCGCTGCAACGAGCAGTGTAATAACCAGAATCGCGAAGTTCCCGGCGAGTGCCCACACCGGATTGCGGTGCTCGCCGAAGTAAAGGAGCACGGCCGCCAGCACGAAGAGCCCGAGCGTTATCGGAATCAACGCCTGCCACGCCAGGCGCATCAGTTGATCGAACCGGAGTCGCGGCAGCGTCCACCGAAGCCACATCATCAGGAACACGAAGGCCGCCACCTTCCCACCCAGCACGCCGATCTTCGCCAGCACCGCGTACCACTGCGTCGCTTCGGGCTGCGTCCACGGAATCCACGGCAAGTGCCATCCGCCCAAAAACAGCACCGAGATGAGGGCACTGCTCGTGATCATGGCCGAGTACTCGCCCAAAAAGAACATCCCGAACTTCAGCGGGCTGTACTCAGTGTGGTATCCACCCACAAGCTCCTGCTCCGCTTCGGGGATGTCGAAGGGCGTGCGGTTCGTCTCCGCCAGGACGGTGATGAACAGAATGACGAACGCCAGCGGGTGCAGGAAAACGTTCCACTGCGGAATGAAACCGATCCAGTAACCGGTCTGTTCGGCCGTGATCGTCTCCAGCCTCAGCGTCCCCACCGTCACCACTACGACGAGAATGCAAAAGCCCATGGGGATCTCGTAGCTGAGCATCTGAGCCGTCGCCCGGATCGCCCCGTAGAACGAGTACTTGTTGTTGCTCGCCCAACCGCCCAGAACGATGCCATACACCGCGACCGAAGCGACGCCGAGTATGTACAGCAACCCTATGTCGATCTTGGCTACCTGCACATCGACGAGACGCCCGCCGAGTTCCCACTGACCGCCCCAGGGAATAGCCGCAAAGCCGATCAATCCCACCGCTAGCGCCGCCGCGGGGGCGAGTATGAACAGCGGTTTGTCCACGTGGCCGGGGATGTAATCCTCCTTGAACACCAGCTTCAGACCGTCAGCGACGAGCTGGAAGATGCCGCCGGGACCGACGCGATTCGGACCGTAGCGATCCTGGATGAACCCCGCGACCTTCCGTTCGAAATAGATGCAGTACGCCCCAACGCCGAGCAGCACCCCGATAACCGTAGCCCCCAGGGCTACGCTTACGCCGATTTGACTGGTGAGAAACTCAAGCATCTTCGATTTCTATCACTCGTCGGCGCCTCTCGCCGATCGAACCGCGACCGCGACTGCCACAGCGACCGCGACTAAACCGCAACCACCGTCGCGCAAAACCCTAGTGGGCGTGCGCCGGCATCTTTGGTGTCGGGCACACCTTGGCAAAGGCGGGCAGCGTCTCCGCCATCATCTCTCGCACGCGCTCGCCGCTGTACAGTCCCTCGAATCCCGCTATCTCGTAAAGGTACTGACCGTCCCGCCGCGCGCCGTCGGGCGGTTCCAAAGCTCTATCGAAAGGCTGAATCAGCCCACCCGCGTTGACGAAGCTTCCCTCGCGCTCGGCCCATGCGCAGGACGGTAGAATGACCGCCGCGCCGGCGGCGAAGCCGTTCTCGAAGATGTCCTGCAGAACCAGCAGCTCGATGTTCGCGGCGATCTTCGCGGTCGCCTTGTCGACCCACGCCTTGGGATAACCGCCGACGATCCACGCCGCGCTGAAATCCCCGTTACCGGCCCGCTCGACGAACTCCGCGAAGGTCGCGGTTGGCCCACCGGCGGCCTCGAGAAGCATTTCGATGCCGCGACGGTTCGGGCACTTCTCCGCCAGTATCGTAAACTTCACCGCATCGCCCGTCGCCCCGATCGGGAAACGCTGATCCTCTCCCTCGCAAGGCACCGGCCCCATCACCAGCGTCGATTCCGGAGCGACCTCCCTGATGAAACGAATCAGCAGCCAGGCCTCTTCAGACGCCATGAACGGCGACA
>CBDUZY010000391.1:0-3714 GCA_965371825.1 uncultured bacterium | reverse complement strand
CTGTCGTTGTCCACCTCGCAGGCCAACCGAAAGGCATGCTCAACCGTGCAGCCACACAGCTGGCGAAGCATCCCGATCACGTATTCGTATGTGTGGTCGTTGTCGTCGAGCAGGATCACGTTGTACTGAGGTTGCCGCACCGGACGACTTATAAGCTCCGGCGCCTGCTCCCTTCCCCGTTTGACCACCGGTTCAGTTTGCGTCGTCGTCGTCATACGCTTTGACCTTACCGAAATCCCCCGAACAATTCAATAGTAGATAGCCACTCCGTAGCTTCCCGCCCGCCGATCGACCGATTTGCGGCCGGCCCAACGGCCCGCGGCGCCCAAAGCCGCAACCGACCCCCTTTTTAGCCACCCCCAGTCCAACCCCGTCGTCGACTCCGACGAACGCGATCCACGCGCCCCAGCGTCGCCAGGCAGCCGATCACGTCCCCGTAGGCGCCACCGGGGCCGACTCAGGCCCCTGGCTACCCGGCAGGTTTCCCGGAGTCGATGCCGAGACGATGATCGTACCGTGCAGGGTCAAGGCCGTCACCGACGTGATACGCACCGTTGCGAAGCGGCCGATGTCCTCCGGCTCCCCCGAGAAAACAACGATCCGATCGCTGCGCGTTCGCCCGACGAGCTGATCGGATCGGCGCCATCCGACCTCCTCACCACGCGACTGCTCCGCCTCCTGAGCCTTCAGAGCCGCCTTGCTGTAACCCTCGACGAGAACCTCCACGCTCGATCCGATGAGACCCTGATTAGCGCCGGACGAGATCCGCTCCTGAAGGGCGAGCAACTCCACATTGCGCCGGCGCTTGATCTCTTCGGGGACGTCGTCAACCGAACGCTTATCCGCTACAGTTCCCGGCCGGGGCGAGTACTTGAACACGAAGATGTTCTTGAACCGGCACCTCTCTATAAGCGCAAGCGACGCCTCGTGGTCCTCTTCGGTCTCACCGCAGAAGCCGACGATAAAGTCACTGGCTATCGCCAATCCGTCAACGGTCTCGCGGGCCCGGTCGATCAGATCTACATACTCTCCCACTGTGTACTGGCGGCGCATTCCCTCCAGCATCGCATCGCTGCCGCTCTGCACGGGAATGTGCAAGTACTCGCAGACCTTCGGCAAGTCGCGCATCGCCTCCAGGATGTCGTCGGTGAAGTCACCCGGAAAGCTGGTCACGAAACGCACACGCTCGATGCCCGCAACCTCGCAAACCCGGGCGAGCAAATCCGCGAAACGCACGGGCCTACTGTTCTCTCGACTCACGTAGCCGTTAACCGTCTGACCGAGAAGAGTGACCTCCTTCGCTCCGCGATCGGCGAGCATCTTCGCTTCATCGACGATCTGTGATGCCGGGCGACTGCGCTCCGGCCCACGCGTGAAGGGCACCACGCAGAACGTGCAGAACTTGTCGCAGCCGCGCTGAACCCGGATGTACGGCTGCACCACGGCCTCGCCCGGTGCGGGATCGCGCGAGAGATCGAGGGCCTCCATCGAGTCATACTCGAGCGAACGCTCCAGCGGCGTGCTCTTGCGCGTAAACGATTGGGACAGCGCGATCGCCCGCGATCTGTTCGCCCGCACCTCTTCGATAAGCGCCGGGATCTTGTTCAGCTCGCCCGGCCCGCACACGAGGTCGACGTGCGGCATCTTCCGTACGATTCCGTCCGGATCGCGCTCGGCCATGCAGCCGATCACACCGATCACCTGCTCGGGTCTGGCGAGCTTGGGCTTTCGCAAACCGCCCAGCTTCGACAGCACCTTCTGCTCCGCGTGATCGCGGACCGAGCACGTGTTCAGCAGGACCACGTCGGCTGCGTCGGCCTCGTCCACGGGCTCGTAACCCCGGGCGCGCAACTGCCCCAGCACGAGTTCGCTGTCGAGCACGTTCATCTGACAGCCGATCGTCTCGAGATAGACCGTTCTCTTGTTCGCCCGCACGTGGAGTTCGCCCCCCTGGTTCAGTCTGTGCGTTCCGCCCCCACCGGTCAGTCGATTCTACGAGTCGCTCGATCTATCGGCAACCGCCTTCGGATCGCCGTCATCGGTCTCCGGCATCGCTCGCTTGGCAACCTCGTACATGATCCGGTCAGCCAGCCGACTGGAACAACGCCGAATCACCGTGATCAGCTTCCCCTCGGGCGTAAGCGTTACCTGCGAACGGCGGCGGCGAGAAGATCGCACAACCGCCCGCGCGACCGACTCCGGCGTGTACTTCGTGTTCGCCAGGCGGGTTACCGAGGCATCCACCTTGGCCGCCGCGTTGAAGAACGGCGTGTTCGTCGAGCCCGGGGCGACCAGCAGCACGTCGACACCGGTACCCCTAAGCTCCATCCGCAACCCCGAACTCAGCGAGGTCAGTGCCGCCTTCGTCGCGCTGTAGACGGTCATTCGAGGGATCGGCTGATTCCCCACAACCGATGACACATTGACGATCTGCCCGCTGCGACGAGCAAGCATCTCCCCAAGCACAGCCTGGATGAGAGCGATCGGACCGGCGAGGTTCAGCGATAGCATCCGCTCGACGTGATCCTCCGGCATCCGTAGCACCGTTCCGAAGCTGGCCCACCCCGCGTTGTTGACCAGCACATCAACGGGACCAAACCGCGACCCAGCCTCCGCGAGCGCCGACGCCCGCTGCGTGGGGTCGGTAACATCCATGGGGACCGCGGCCATCCGCTCACCACCGAGCTCCGAGGCAAGCGCCTCCAGCTTGTCCAGCGAACGAGCGGTAGCCACAACGCGGCAACCCGCCCGATGGTACTCGACCGCGCAGGCCCGCCCGATCCCGCTCGACGCACCGGTAATGAAGACAACCCGATTCTTCAGAACATAGGCCATAACCTGATCCTAATCTCGCAAAGCTGGTAGACCACAGCCGCGCTATGCTATAATACCGAAGTCTCGGGGGAACGTCGCCAGGGGACCGTCGCCGCGGATCGTCGGCGCGACTCCCCAAAACGACAGAAGGGGTAGTATCCACCGGAGAGCCGCCGTGCTCACGCTCACATTCCTCGGCGTAGGATCGGCCTTCGCCAAGAGAAACTTCCAGTCGAACGCCCTGATCGAAGCCTGGTCCGCCGGTCCCGCCGAACAAGCCGAGCCCGACGACACGCTGCTGATGGACTTCGGCACCACGGGCCCGCTCGCCCTGCACCGGCTCAAGGACATACGCGGCTTCTCGTATCTAGGCAACAACGGCCTCATCGACTACTCATCCGTAAAGCGGGTCTTCGTCTCCCACCTGCACAGCGACCACATCGGCGGCCTGTCGGAGCTGGCTGTCTTGAACAGGTACGGGTGCAACGAGGACACAACCGGCCAACGGTCCAGGCCGCAGCTCATCGCAACCGACACGATCATCGAGCCCCTCTGGGAGCACGCCCTCCGCGGCGGGCTGGGCATAACGCATGGCCGCAAGACGCCCATCGACAGCTACTTCGATGTCCTGTCCTTGGCACGAACGGGCGGCGGCTTCGAGCATTTCACTATGCTCGATACGTATGAGTTCACCGTCTTTCCCACCGATCACATCCGGATTCTCGGCAAGTACGATTGGCCCAGCTACGGGTTGAAGATCACCGATACGACCGGCGGAAAGAGCGTTCTCGTTACGAGCGATACGCGCTTCGACCCGGACGGACTGGCTGCGATGATGGCCGAGGCGACCGTGACCTTCCACGACGTCCAGCTCCACGAGCACGACGGAGCCGTGCATGC
>CBDUZY010000390.1:0-3723 GCA_965371825.1 uncultured bacterium | reverse complement strand
ACCCAGTCCCGGGGCTCTTCGGTTTGGTTACCCGCCTGGTCGAGCTTCTGGCGGCAGTAGCCCTTGCGATGCAGTAGCGTGACCGCCACCATCGACACTTTGAGGTCCGCGGCTGCTCGGATCGTATCTCCGGCCAGCACGCCCAAGCCCCCGCTGTAGGTGGGGATCTCGGCGCAGAACCCAATCTCCATCGAGAAATAGGCTATTCGCCGGCAATCGTTCGTGTCGGTCATCTGCGAGTCCCCACCGACTGATAGTCGATATTGAGGTTGATCGGCTACTCCACGTATCGGGTGGAATCGTCCGAGTGGAAAGCGGATACTGTAGCGTCACGGCGCCCAACCGAAAGGTCCGCTATTGCGCTCCCGCCGCTCTTGGTGGATACCCTTGGGCGTGTGGTCCGATTTAGCGTCTCGCGAGGTCGATCTCGGCGGCGGCTGGTTCCGGGCTGCTGGCGCGTTCGTAGGTCAAGCGTGGATGCAAGACGGGTGGCTCAATCACTTAACCGCGTGGGCGCGATGGATGTCGGGAAGGAGTCGACACCTCGGCGGTTCGGCGCGCAAGCGGTACGCTGCTCGCTCGATCCGGGTTGTCATGGGGGTCGGGGCGCGTCACACTCTGGCGATAGCCCGGAGGGGGACGACGGCGCAGGCGGCGGATCGGTATCGGAGTGCAGGTGGGTGCGGAGAAATCCGGCTTTGCAGCCCGACAACATCGAGCTTGCCGTGACGAGCGGCAAGCCAAACCCGCTCGGTGCCACGTGGGATGGACGGGGAGTCAATTTTGCGCTCTTCTCCGCGAACGCTACCGGCGTCGAGCTTTGCTTGTTCGAATCGAGCGCCGACCCGTCCGAGAGCAGACGGATCAGACTACTCGCTCAAACTGACCAGATTTGGCACGGTTATGTGCCGGGTGTCAGCCCCGGATCGCTCTACGGTTATCGGGTCCACGGACCGTACCTCCCGGAGAAGGGCCACCGATTCAACCCCCACAAGATCCTCATTGACCCGTACGCCAGGGCACTGACCGGCGATGTCCGGTGGCATCCGGCAATGTGTGGGTACCTCCGTGACCATTCCGGCGGCGATATCACGTTGGACAAGACCGATAGCGCCGCACACGTGCCCAAGAGCGTGGTAATCGACCCCGCCTTCGACTGGCAGAATGATCGGCCGCCCCGGATCCCGTGGAGCGAGACTGTCATCTACGAGTGTCACGTCAAAGGCCTGACGGCCCGGCACCCGGAGATCCCCGCCAAGATTCGGGGAACGTTTCAGGCCCTCGGAAGTGAGCCGATCATCGACCACCTGCGCGGGCTGGGCGTGACCGCCGTGGAACTGCTACCGATCCATCAGGCTTTCCACGAGGAGCGGCTCGTCAGCCGCGGGCTGTTGAACCACTGGGGCTACAACACGATCGCCTTCTTCGCCCCGAACTCGCGATACGCGACGGATTCGCTAGGCGGACAGGTGACCGAACTCAAGTCACAGGTGACCGAGTTCAAATCGATGGTCAAGGCGCTGCACCGGGCCGGCATCGAGGTGATTCTCGACGTGGTCTACAACCACACCGGCGAGGGTGACCACCTCGGCCCGACGCTGTCCTTCCGCGGTATAGACAACGCTTCCTACTACCGACTCGAGCCTCAGCAGCCCCGCTACTACGAGAACCACACCGGATGCGGAAACTGCCTCGACGTCGGGCACCCACGGGTCCTTCAGCTCGTCTTGGACAGCCTCCGCTATTGGGTCCGGGAGATGCATGTCGATGGATTCCGTTTCGATCTCACGACCACCTTGACACGCGGGCCAAGTGGGCCGGATCCGCACGGCTCGTTCGTGTCGGCTGTCATGCAGGATCCCGTGCTGTCGCAGGTGAAGCTGATAGCCGAGCCGTGGGACCTGGGTCCCGACGGATACCAGGTGGGAAGGTTCCCGTCCGGGTGGACGGAGTGGAACGACAAGTATCAGATTGCGATGCGGGCGTTCTGGCGCGGTGATGTCGTCCCGATAGGCGAGGTCGTCCGGCGTCTATCCGGAAGCAGCGACCTGTTTCAGGCGAGCGGGCGGGAGACCACCGCCGGGGTCAACTACGTCGCCTGCCACGACGGTTTCACGCTGCACGATCTCGTCAGCTACGACCACAAGCACAACGACGAAAACGGGGAGGAGAACCGCGACGGAACGGAAAACAACCTCTCACGCAACTGGGGGGCGGAGGGGCCGACCGATGACGAAGAGATCCTCGCCACGCGTGAGCGGGTAAAGCGCAGCCTCATCGCCACGTTGGCCTGCTCGCTCGGTGTGCCGATGATCGGTGCGGGCGACGAGATGGGACGAACCCAAGGAGGGAACAACAACGCGTACTGTCAGGATAGCGAGCGGTTCTGGGTAAACTGGGGGCACGACGAGCGAGAGGGAAGCCTGCTGAGGTTCACACAACGCGTTCTCGCTGTTCGTCGTAAGTTCTCAGCGCTTAGACGAACTGCTTTTCTTACTGGCGCCTGCACTTGTGATGCCGACATTAAGGACGTAAGTTGGCTATCCGCTGAAGGGAGGGAGTTGGAGCCCGGCGACTGGGAGGATCGCTCTCGACGGGCGTTCGGAATGCTCCTCCACTCGCAGTCTCGACCGACTGAAAGTCGATCCGACAACTGCCCGGACGGCCCCGCACCGGTTGAAGACCGGTCCTGCTCGGCGGTTGAAAACCGGTCCTACGCGGCCGTTACAAACCGGTGCCACATGACGGTGCTGGTGATTCTCAACGGTGGCGAGGCTCGAGTGGCATTCCGGTTGCCAATCGTCCCGGTGTCGTCCCGGCCGGCTGAAAGCCGGTCCCACTGGAGATGGGTAATCAACACGGCGGGAGCGGAGGTCGCGGATGAGCCCGTTGTCGGCGAAGCGATAGACGTGCCCGAGCGCTCTCTGGTGATATTGGAGTATGAACACGCCTCATGACGACCGCCCGCATGACCAGGACTGGTAGGAAAGCGCCCTCACCGCTACGAGTCGACCGGGCGGAATGGGCCCGGCTGTTCGGGTCCGCGCATTGCGAACCGCACCGCGTGCTCGGGGCCCACCCGGCGCACCGGGGTTCCGATTCCGGTGTCGTGATCCGTGCGTTCCACCCGGATGCGATCTCCGTCGAGTGCATTCTCGGCGGCGGCGAAACGGTCGAGATGGAATCGATCGAGAAAGGCGGGCTCTTCGGGGCTTTCGTAACCGGCGCCAAACTCCCGCTCGCGTACCGTTTGAGGTTCCACTTCGCGGAAGGAGTGACCTGGGACCGCGACGATCCTTATCGTTTCGCACCGACGCTGGGCGACGTCGATCTGCATCTGTTCAACGAAGGAAGCCACCGACGGATCTGGGAGCAGCTTGGCTCGCACGTCAGGACGGTTGACGGCGTCGAGGGCGTCTCATTCGCCGTGTGGGCGCCGAACGCCCGGCACGTATCCGTAACGGGCGACTTCTGCGATTGGGACGGACGGCTGTTTCCCATGCGCCAGATGGGAAGCTCAGGAGTCTACGAACTCTTCGTTCCCGGCCTCAAGCCCGGGACGCTCTACAAGTACGAGATCAAGACGAACGAGGGGGCGATACGTCTCAAGACCGACCCCTACGCCCAGTCGATGGAAGGTCCGCCGGGCAACGCGTCGCGGGTGTTCGCAACCTCATACGTGTGGAGGGACGAGGAGTGGATGCACTCTCGAGTCACGCGCGA
>CBDUZY010000389.1:0-3727 GCA_965371825.1 uncultured bacterium | reverse complement strand
CGCTCGTTCTGGCACTGGGGTGACAACACCGGTTACAAGGCTTACGCCATCGCCTATCCGGAGCACGGCGTCGGTGTCGTGTGGTTCACAAACAGTGAGAACGGTCAATCCATTCTGGAGGCAATGCTCGGTGCAACAGTCGGTGGTGAGCACGCTGCCGCCGAGTGGCTTGGCTATGAGGCTTACAACTCACCCACGCGTGCTGTACGTGAGGCGTTGGTCCGGACCTACGAGGAACACGGAATCGACGCTGCTATCGCCGAGTATCATCAGATGAAAGCCACACATCCGGCCGCGGCGTTCGATGAGTTCCTGCTCAACAGCCTCGGGTACCGGTTGCTCCGCGCTGACCGAGTCGAAGACGCGATCACCGCTTTCGAACTCAACGTGGCCGAGTATCCTGACGCGTCGAATCCGTACGACAGCTTGGGCGAGGCTTACCTCGCGGCGGGCGACACCGCGCGCGCGATCGTGAACTACGAGAAGTCCGTGGAGTTGAATCCGGACAACACGGGTGGTATTGCCGTGCTGGAGCGGATCAGGGGGTAGTAAGCGGCGGACTGCGAGTTCATTGGCGGTTCGCCAACACCCTAGGCTGCAGGACCTCTAGCGATTCGCTCCGACGCCTGGGGTATGGCAAGGTTCTCCATCAAGGACGTTGGGCGGATCGACCCGAGCATCCCGGTGAACGTCGCGTTCGGTGGATCAACTTCCTACAGTGTCTGCGACTGTATATTTCTAAAACGACTTCCCGAACCATCACATTGCCTTGGAGGGCGCTATGTCCGGTGCCAAGTTCTCACGCCGCGATTTCATGAAGGTCTCCGGAGTAGGAACGGCGGGGTTTGTTTTTGGACAACCTGCGGCTGCGCAGATCCCGGCGAGCGCCACGCCACCCCCTATGCCCGAGCGGCCCCTTGGCAAGACGGGCCACAACGTGCGCCTCTTCAGTTTGGGGGGGCAGGCCACCATCGAGCAGCCCGATACCGACGCCGAATCAGAGGCGATCATCAACCGGGCCATCGACCTCGGAGTGAACTACATAGACACGGCGGCTGCCTACGGAAGGGGCATCAGCCAGAGATACATCGGAACGGTAATGGCTACTCGCAGGAACGAAGTGTTCCTGGCCACCAAGACGCACCGCCGAACCTACGACGAATCGATGCAACTACTGGAGCAGAGCTTGGAATCCCTGCAGACGGACCACCTGGACCTGTGGCAGCTCCACAACCTCACTCGCATGGAACAACTGGACCAGGTTTTTGCCGATGATGGCGCCATACATGCCCTCCAAGAAGCCCGGGAAGATGGCACCGTGAGGTTCCTCGGCCTAACCGGCCACGCCAACCCGGATGTCCTGATGGAGTTCATGCGGCGATTCGACTTCGACACCATCCTCTTGGCCCTGAACCCTGCCGACAAGTTCCACCGTCCCTTCATGGATGAACTGCTCCCGGAGGCGAACCGCAGGCAGATGGGTGTCATCGCGATGAAGATCCCCGCCCGGGGAAGGATCTTCCGGGAGGGTGGCCTCACCTCTATGGCGGAGTCCCTGACCTGGACGATGAGCCAGCCCATCAGCACGGTCATCGTCGGGTGTGACAACGTGGAGCAGCTCGAGGAGAACATCTCCGTGGCCGCCAGGTTCCAGCCGCTCAATAGCGCCCAGATGGCGGGCGTAGAGGCAAAGGTAGCCGATTATCCCCTGGAAGCCTCCTTCTTCAAGCAAGGGGCCGCGGGCTTTGGCCGAGAGGACGACGCACTCGACGACCAGCAGATGGACGCGTAGGGGTAGGAGTAGGGGCGCAGGTCACGGGAACCTTCACTCCCGTGACCTCAGCGCCTCACCACTGGTTGTCCCGAATTCCCACAGAAGCCCATAAGGCAGCCCTGCCGTGCAGTGTCGCGGATCCGCGTTGCTCGCTTCTCGCGATATTACTTGTACATGGTCACGGGTGGTTATATTATAACCACAATGGAGTATGAAGTCCGAATCAAGAAGAAGGTGGCACGTGGGCTGCAGAAATTGCCTACTGGCGTTCAAAAGCTCCTCTTCTTGCTGATCGCGGATCTTCAAGCTGATGGTCCGATCCAGAAGAGTTGGCGGAACTTCTCCCCGCTCGCGAAGGATAGATACCACTGCCATTTGACGCATAGATACGTGGCCTGTTGGACATGTCGCAAAGATGAAATCGTGATAGAGGTGTACTATGTTGGCTCTCGTGAAAAAGCCCCATATTGAGCTGTCGATTCATGGCGAGCATGTTGATGAACTGCTGGCCTGGATCAAGAAGAAATACGAAGTTGCGGTCCTCGTCGACGAGAAAAAGGACGGCTTCCTCCCCATCGAGAGTACCGAGTTCTGGCAGGAGATGGAAAAGAACCGCGTTGGCAACTTGCTTGCCGCGGCTCGGTTGAAGGCCGGTTTGACCCAAGCCCGGCTCGCAAAGAAGTTGGGCATCCGCCAGAACATGGTCAGTGACTTCGAGCGTGGGCGCCGCACCTACTCAGACGCCATGGCCGGGCGGCTGAGCAAGGCGCTCAAGGTCAGGGAGGAACATCTACGATACAGGAGCGACCCGGAGTACTAGCGGCTCTTCCTCCTCGGCAGGAGCGTTGGACGTCGTGTAGTTCGCGGCGAGGTAATCTCGTATACCGTGCCATCGCGCTAAGTACCCAAGCGCGTCGAATCCGCATTACAGATTAGGTGAGACCTACCTCGCCGCAGGCGACACGGCGCGCGCGATCGTGAGCTACGAGAAGTCTGTGGAACTCAATCCCGACAACGCAGGGGGTATGGCGGTGTTGGAGAGTATTGGGAGGTAGTTGGTGGTGGGCGCGGAGACTCCGCCCGCAGCGAGCGTCATGTCACCATCACCCGTAGTGGTAGCGTGCCTGGAGGAACTCGATTCGGTCGGCGAAGACCTCGTACACGAGCCGATCGGTCTCATTGATGCGGCGCGACCAGACATTGCCACCGAGATGCTTGAGATGCTCCGGCTTACCGATGCCGCCGTGCGGGTCCCGGATCGCCGCCTCCATCAGGTTGAGGACGCGGAGCGCCGTCTTCCGGTTGGTATCTACCCAATACCGAAGATCTTCGAGGCACTCCCGCTGCAGAACTGCCGCGCGTTTCTCCTTGCTGCGCCTGGGCCGTCAGCACGCTCGGGCCGGGCTGTTACCGGATTCGTGTCTATCTTATTTACAATATCATACATAATTGTTTTATTACGTATATGACTTTCGACGCTTTCGTGTCCTCGGTCGCCGGACTACCGTTCATCGATTTGGCCGCGGTGGTGCAGCTCGCGGGTGAACCGAGGACGACGGTCCAGACACAACTGCACCGCTGGAGGAAGGCTGGCAAGATCGTTTCGCTGAGGCGAGGCATGTATGCCCTGGCGCAGCGCTACCGTCATGTCCCGATCAACCCGGCCGAGCTGGCAAACCAGCTGTACCGGCCATCTTACCTGAGTCGAGAGTGGGCGCTCGGGTACTACGGCATGATCCCGGAGCAGGTCGTGACGTACACCTCGGTCACGACCCGTGTGCCGCGACGGTTCGAGAACGGCTGCGGCACATTCGAGTATCGACACATCAAGCAGACGGCCTTCTTTGGCTATCGCGCCGTGGAGCTGCAAGGTCGCAAGGTATTGCTCGCCGATCCTGCCAAGGCGCTGCTCGACCTGTGGCATCTGGCGCGCGGGCCATGGACGGTAGATCG
>CBDUZY010000388.1:0-3732 GCA_965371825.1 uncultured bacterium | reverse complement strand
GCGTCTCCATTATATCTCCAAGACTGGGGAGGACTCCAGGGGACTGGAGGGGACTGGAGAGGACTCGAAACGGCGCGGTAACTCAATAGTCCTTCTGCAATAAAAACCGAAATCGTTGGCCATCATCGGGTTAGGGTTCGTGGGCAGAAAGGGTTCGATTCCCGCCGCCTCCACCAAAACTTTTATCCTACCTATTTATCGTCGTCTGCGTTGTCTATTCGATCATGGCGTACGTCGAACCAGTCATGACAGTTGTGTTGGTTAGCAATGTCGCGATATGCTATAATATACTCTTGGTATATCAAACCAAACGTCCCCCAAATATTCTCGTATCCTGAGTCGAAGGGGTCGCCGCATGTCATCATTTCTCACATCGTTTGTATCCACGACGTCGATCATCGTCATCTCGATTCTCTGTTCGTTAACACCCCCCGCAAGCGCCCAAGAGTTTGTTGAGCCTGACTGGTTCGTTGAAGGTAATCAGGATCGTGGCAGCTTTGCTAACGATCTCGATGGAGCGGGGGATGTAAACGGCGACGGTTATGACGATATCATCATTGGCTGGTGGCTATATTCGGGCGAGTTTTGGCAACAGGGTGCTGCACTCGTCTATTACGGGGGGCCGTCGGGTCCGAACTTAACGCCGGACTGGCGATTCGACGGACCGGACCGTGAATCGCTCCTGGGTTCGTCGGTTGCGGGTGCCGGAGATGTGAACGGCGACGGTTATCACGATGTGCTGGTTCAATATTTTCAGCCTGACGGTCAGGGGGCCGTGCTTTTGTTTCTCGGTGGTCCCAACGGCTTGTCGCAGACACCAGACTGGATTGGCCGAGGAATCGGTAAGTCGGACCACTACAGCTATGGGCAGTCGCTGGCGGGCGCCGGCGATGTCAACGACGACGGGTACGACGACATCATTATCGGCGATCCGGGTTACGACGACTCATCGCTTCCTGTTGTCGAGGGCCGTGCCTACGTTCACTTTGGAGGGAAACGCGGGATATCTCGCCGACGACCACTAATCATCAATGGCGCCGGCCATTTCGCCCAATCGGTTGCGTCCGCAGGCGATGTCAACGGTGATGGTTTTGACGACGTGATAATTGGTGAGCCGGGTTACCGCGTCGGCGTGAGACCCTCCGGCAGGGCATTGGTTTTCTTTGGTTTCCCTGGTGGTCTACGGCGAACGGCGGCGTGGACAGCCGAGCTCGACGACGTCGATTTTTCTGATTTCGGACATACGGTTGCCGGCGCCGGTGACATGAACGACGATGGTTACGATGACATTCTCGTCGGCCAACCGTTCTTTGCCGGGGGCGGGATCCTATGTCGAAACACCCACGCGGGACGGGGGTATGTGTTTCACGGCGGACCCGATGGACCGGAACTCGCACCGGCCTTGTTCCTCGAGGAGCCGTACTATGGGTGTAATAGCATCGGCTTTGGGCGGACGCTCGCCGGTGTGGGCGATGTCAATGGTGACGGCACGAGTGACGTTGTCATCGGTTGGTGGTCCGACGACCATGACGGCTTTGATCGCGGTACCGGGTTTATCCACTTTGGAAGCACGCATGGCTTGACGACGACACCCGATCGGTTCTTCGATCACGGTATTGAAGGTGCCGCGGCGGGAGCTGGCGACGTCAACGGTGACGGTCTTGATGACGTCATCGTGGGCAATCCGCTACACCACAATGAGCGCGGACAGGATGTCGGATCCGCGTCATTGTTTCTCGGAAAAAACACCGCGCTCAAAATGGTCCACGATTTACCTTCATCGTCAACGGTAATGCTCCACCCAAACTACCCCAATCCGTTCAATCCCATGACAAAGATCCGCTTCGAGTTGCAGGAGCGGATGCTTGTGCGTATCGACGTATTCGGCGTCAACGGCAAGCGCGTGACGACGGTGTGCAATGGTGTATTCCCGCAAGGAGTACACGATGTGTTATGGGCCGCGTCGAACGTGGCAAGCGGTGTCTACTTCGTCCGTCTCGTCGCCGGGGACCGCGTCGTGACAAGACCCATGCTTCTTCTTAAATGAGCGGCTTTGGACTGGCTTCTACCGTCTCCAAAATATCTCCAAGACTGGGGAGGACTCCAGGGGACTCGATACGGCGCGGTAACTCACTTGCTTTCATGACGCAAAAACCGAAGTCGTTCGCCATCATCGCGTTAGGGTTTGTAAGGAACAAGGGTTCGATTCCCGCCGCCTCCACCAGTCTCCTTTTTCGAAGGCGGTCCTCGATACCACGACTATCAAAGTATAACGGACTTTCGCACGACTTCATTTCCTGCCAGTTGGACCGATCTCTCGGTCCAACTGGTATGGCCCACAACTTACGTCCTCACTTTCGACGCTGGGGTAATACGCGCCGGCCCACTCCGGTGAAAGCTGCAAGAAATGGTTTGAGGGCCAAACGGAGGTTGTGTTAAAAGGAAGAAGTAGTTTTCAGGATGACCGGTTTTGAACCAACAGATAACACGGGGCTGAGACATGCGATCCGGTCTTCTCATTCTGGTTGTTTTATTGTCCGGAATCAATCCTGCTTCGGCACAAAACGACCTAAGATTTTCAATATTCATTAATCCACTGAAACCCTTTCTTGGGTTGTTCAATCTAGGTATTGAGTGCCAGTTTGCGTTGCAGTATTCCCTGTGGATATCAGCGGAATATGTGGTGTTCCGGACCGGCTATCTCAAGAGGATCGACCACCCCGATTTCGTTGGAACACTCGGAGTCAGACATTATTTCTCGCCGGATGAGCCCGATGCGTCGGGTGTTTTCGCTGGGCTCACAGGTGGATACATAAATAGGAAATCCACCAAAGATGCCCGACAAACACGCGATGTTTTCTTGGGTACGGAACTGGGATATCGGCTTTTGATGAATGACGATGCATACGTTTCGCCCAGGGTGCTGCTATCCGTTCCGATGCGCGACAAGACGATACTTCCGGGTGCGGAAGCTTTACTGGGGGTTATCTTACGATGAAGGGAAAGGTGCCGTTGTTCTTTGCCCTGACCTTGTTTGCCTGGGTCATCTGGATTCCTCAGGCGGCAGAAAGGCTGGGCCTCTTCACACACGCGCCGTCACTACAATCACCTCTGAATGCCCTGACCGTATGGTCACCCGGGCTGGCCGCGATCTTCCTGACATTGCGCGCCGCGGGCTCGCCCGGCATGCGGACGCTGTTCCGACCGCTCCTGAGCTGGAGGGTACCTGCAAAGTGGTACGCCGTTGCACTGTTCCTCGAGTCGGGTAAGTGGCTGGCGGCATTCGGCGTCGATAGACTACTCGGGCGGTCGTACGAACTCGGATCCGGCGTCCTGCTGTCTTACTTCAGTTCTGCAGCGGCATACATGATGCCGGTTGCGATCATCTTTACGCTTCCCAACGCACTGGGCGAAGAGTTGGGCTGGCGGGGGTACGCCCTGCCAAGGCTCCAAGCCAGACACGGCGCGCTGGTCGCGAGCGTCATTATCGGTCTGTTCTGGGGTTTTTGGCATCTCCCCGCGTGGATCGCGTGGGATGTGGTGCAACTGTCATGGTTTCCGGTACTGTTGAAGATCGTCAACACCGTACCTGTCGTTATCGTGTTCACGTGGTTGTTCAACAACACGAGGGGCAGTCTTCTTCTCGTTTGCTTGTTCCATGCCTCCATTGCGACGAGATGGTATCTGCTGCCATCGTTGCCGACATCGACCGAGAACATACTGTCCTGGTTG
>CBDUZY010000387.1:0-3735 GCA_965371825.1 uncultured bacterium | reverse complement strand
TGGTCGTCCGCCCCTGGAACCCGCGTGATCGAGACCGCCACGGGATGGGACGCGTTACGCTGGACATGGACGACATCAACGCGGTTCGCGGCGAGTGCGAGCATGTTCACCGTATCTCACCATTCGTGTTCACACACAACGCGAAGATTTCCTACGGGTTGGAGACGACCGAAGATGTCCCGGTCCGCGGCGTCAGCGAGCACTACCAGACGATCCGCCACTTCTTCGTCGACGCGGGGCGTTTTTTCGGCCCGATCGATATCGACAACGCAGCCCCGGTCATCGTGCTGGGACGAAGCCTTCTAAAGACCCTCGAGTGCGACGAGTCGATCATCGGCAGGCACGTGTACATGGATGGGGAACGGTTTCTGGTCATCGGGTTGCTCGAGGCGAAGGGCGGCATGATGGGTGAGGACCAGGACAAGACGGTAATGATTCCCTACACCACGGCCGTCAACATGTACCCCGAGAATCGTACGGTTCTGTTCTTTCTGGCGGAGGCTACGAGCGAGGAGGAGATTCCCCAGGCCTATGGGGAGATCACCCGGGTGCTGCGACGTCGGCACGGCCTTCAGCCCGGTCAACCGGACGATTTCCATATCGAACGGCAGGACCAGGCATTGCAGCAGTTCCTACAGGTGAAGAACATCGCCTCGGGCATTCTCGGAGGAATTGTGAGCATTTCCCTTCTCGTGGGTGGAATAGGGGTCATGAACGTGATGCTGGTCTCGGTCACGGAACGTACTCGGGAGATCGGGCTGCGCAAGAGCATCGGCGGTCGGCGGCGCGATATAATGATGCAGTTTCTTACCGAAGCGGTCGTGCTGTGTACGCTCGGCGGCGCGGCGGGTGTCATGCTGGGTTATGTCGTTTCATACCTGGCGTCACTGCACCCCCAAATGATGGCGGTTGACGTGCCGTTATGGGCTGTGGCCCTCGCCCTGCTGACCTCAGCCGGCGCGGGCGTGGTGTTCGGCATCATCCCGGCGTTCAAGGCGGCCATACTGCACCCGATAGATGCGTTGAGGCACGAGTAGGCGCGATGTCCACATCGATCACAGCCGACACCATGGTCCGCACCGGCGCCGGTCGTCGAATCTTTTCGATCGGCTTCACCGTCGTGTGGTTCCCTGTGCGGTTGGCGTCGTGGTTCGGCGACATGCTCGAACGCCACTGGCAGAACGTCCAGGCGGCCTTCGTTCAGATATGGGCCAACAAGGGGCGCTCCATACTGACCACGCTGGGGATCATCATCGCGGTCGCTTCGACCATCACCGTCGTCTCGTTCGTGCAGGGCTTCGGAGACCACATGACCGGCTTTTTGCGAGGGCTGGGGACGAACATGATTATCGTCGTGCCCCATTTCCCGGGTGGAATGGACGGTCGAATGCTCGGGCGAGTGCAGCTCACTATCGAGGATATTCGCGCGGTGGGTTCACAGTGCGACAAGGTCCGGCGCATATCACCCTGGGTCTTCTCGCGCGTCACCATAGAGTACGGCCACGAGAAAGTCGAGAACGTGGATCTGCAGGGAGCGACCGAGCAGTTCCAGACGATTCGCAGCTACTTCACCGACGACGGGCGGTTTTACGGCCCGATCGAGATCGACCACGGGGCGTACGTCTGCGTGCTGGGCCGAGACGTACTCGAACAGCTCGGAGCCGATGAGACGATCGTAGGAGACCACGTCTACCTCAACAATGAGCGGTTCAGGGTAGTCGGGCTTCTCGAAGCCAAGGGTAGCATAATGGGGGATAAGCAGGACGACTTCATCCTCATACCCTACACGACGGCCACCAAGATGTTTCCCTTCGTCGCGAGGTTCATGCCCTTCGCGATCGAGGCGACCGGAGAGGAAGATGTCGACGAAGCTTCCTTGCAGATCACACGCCTATTGCGAACACGACACAACCTGCAACCGGGTCAGCCCAACGACTTTCGCGTGTTCCGCCAGGATGAGATTCTACGAGACTTCAAACAGGTGACACTCGTGGCGACCAGTGTGCTCGCGGGCATTGTCGGCATTTCACTGATCGTCGGCGGTGTGGGGATTATGAATGTGATGCTCGTCTCCGTGACCGAGCGCACTCGCGAGATAGGTCTGCGCAAGAGTGTCGGCGGTCGGCGCAGAGACATCCTATTCCAGTTCCTGACCGAGGCCGTCGTGCTCGCCACTGTCGGCGGGGCGATCGGCATCGTACTGGGCTACAGCATTTGCGCGATCGCATCGATGCACCCGTCAATGGTGAAGGTTGTTGTCCCGATCTGGATCGTTTTGTTAGCCCTCACCTTCTCCGCTTTCGTCGGTGTCGTGTTCGGGATCATCCCCGCATTCAAGGCCGCGATACTCCATCCCATCGACGCCCTGCGCCACGAATAGGACTGCGCTGATGCGCGTAAGGCCGCATCTGAACCGCAGAATCCCGCTTTTTCCTTGAATTCCAGCGAGGGAACGGCTAATGTGGCGATTAGTCTGTGCGTCGGGCTTGGCGGGCCGCGCTATCCTCGCAGTCGGTCGCCTTCGAGGCGCGGCGTCTGCGGCAAGCCCGACTAGGGTCAGCGTTCGTCCGTCGTAGCAGGCCCGTCACGCCCGATTCGGACGCCGCGCGGCGAGTCAATGTGCGTTCGCTCGATCGGGGCAAGGTCGCCAGTGCGGAACTCTCGCGCGGGCCGTCGCGACTTCGGATGGGGGCGACCCAGGCTCTCGGAGCCGGCAGTTCGTCGCGAGCTAGGGCTGCGAAGAATGCCCTGTCCAACCGCGTACCACCCGGACAGGTGTGGTGACGGCGTTGAAGTTGCAGAGCAGAGTCAGGCGGGAAACGGAGGAACATCATGATTGCATCCGGAGTTGAGCGGGCCACGGTCCGATCGTTCGTGGCGGTAGTCGCGGCGGTCGGCGTTACGGTGGCTGTGTCCGGGGATCCGCTGTTTGTGCCAGCTGCCGAAGGCCTCGGGCAACAGGCAACGAGACAGAGCACGGTAGGCTTACTCACCGGGCCGCCCGAGCACCTCAGGTCTATCGTAGCGGGCGGGGGAGCGACCGCGGAGATCAGGTTTACCCCGATGGCCAACAACGCGGACGGGGAGCCGTACGGGCACGGCGGCGCGTACTCAGAGCTCAATATAGACGAACAAACCCTGACGGTCTGGTCTGGGGGCTTCCGCTCCTTTTGGAACGTCCACGCCACGAACTGGGATCCAGACCTTAACGGAAGCCCCAAGGTGCGGATCACGTCAGGCAAGCTCGACGCCATGAAGTTCCTTGGTGAGAACGCGTTCCCCGCGAATCCGGATTGCGACATCACCGGTGCCGATCAATCGTGCACTGCTGACAGCGACTGCGTCGCAGCGTTCAACGCGGGCGGGTGGCCTCACTGTGAGGATTCAGGCAAGTGTGAGTATGGTTGGGTTACCCAGCGGCTGGATCCGCGCGCAGATGGTACCGACTGGATCTATACCTGGTACGCGCCGATGGCGAGATGGGTCCTGACCTGGCCGGATGGCCCGTTGCTCATCAGTGATGGCGACGCGTACGCACGGGCGGACGATGGAGGAGGGGCCATTTACTACCTCGGTTCGATCGCGTTCGACGTTCCTTCGTGCGCGACGGGAACGTACGTCCTCGACTGGATCCCAGAGGAAACATTCCTGGCGGAGGAGACCCTCGTCCTTATTCCCCTTGCCCGCATTGTTCCCGGAGTCCTGACAATCGGAACCCCGGCTCCCCGAGCTCCG
>CBDUZY010000386.1:0-3748 GCA_965371825.1 uncultured bacterium | reverse complement strand
ACGTCGCCGTCGTCGTCGAAGTCTGCGAAGCGGCAGCCGGGGCCGGCGTCCTCACCGGGGCCGCCGTTGATGCCCAGGCGCTTGTTGGTGAGGCATTCATGGAAAAAGTAGAAGTCATCCAGTGTGACCTCGGCGTCGCTGTCGTAATCGCCGCTCCCGTCGACGGGGATGTCGCCCCAGCGGATGTAATCCCAGATCGTCGTGCTCTCGACGAACTGGGCCTTCGCGCGCATGCTAACCCTGGGGTCGTACGCAGGATGGGGCCCCTCGGGGACGCCGGAGTCGATCGCTTGCCCATCGATGTAGACGACGTACAACTCCGTGTCGTACTGCTCGACACGATAGGTGTGGGGAATGCCCGGTGCGATTTCCGGCCACAGGATTGGGAAGTCCGGGATGTCACGGATGAACCGTACCTGGTCCGAGGCGATGGAAAAATGGTAGCTGACGCCACCGCCGTTATGCGAAACCAGCGACGAGGGAGCGGTAAACGGAAGCTCAGACCTGTCACCGCTGCTCTCCATGCGCCATTCAACGAAAAATGCTTGCGCCCCAATGAAGTCGGTGAGCGAGTGCCTGTAACTGGATTGTTGCCCCTCGGGAGGATCGTAGCCCTCGCAGAATTCAACGTGCTGGAAGAAGTGCCCGTTGGCTACCCATTCCTCCGTGGCACACCAGTTCTGCCCCACGTACCAACCCGCCTGAGTCGGGAAGGAATCACACTCGTATGATCCCACCGCGCCCAGACCAGGCTCCGCAGCGACGAGCACGAGCACCACCAAGCCGCGCGAGAACATAGCTTACCCCCTGGGCGAGGAAGAGGCGACTCCCGCAACGTTGCGGGGGTCGAAAGCCAACAAGTACTGTGGCAGTATATGCTAAAGGAGCTGCAAAGTGAAAGCGCTACTTACGACAGACCTTGCGTTCGTTGCGATCCTCACGATGGGTATTACCGGCCTTTCGCCGGACCGCTGCCTTGCTGCCGACCCGGTCTGCGTGACCAACTCCGGTAGTACGGAGCGTGTGTGTGTCGAATGGGGCAAGCAGGCGCCACCGGAAGAGGATGACTTCGATGTTGACTACAGTTGCCAGGGTTGCTCGGACGCCCCGGACGTAGAATTGAAGACGGGCGACACGGGTTGGGTCATGTACTCGGAGGTTATCAGCAGCGGCGTGGCGGCCAATATCGGGGCTCTGACCACGACGGATTCCGATAACTACGGCGTGAAGATCGCCAAGGGCACGGCCGCGGGGGCGGCCAACGTCGGCTCCATGGTTCTCTCGCCCGACGGGGCGAGCTACTCCTCGTCCATCCTCTCCGGGTCGAAGATATCGGGCGACCTGACGGGGAATCTCACGCTTCAGAAGTCGTCCGGCGGCGAGGGCGGAGCGGTGGACCTTACGATCGACGGCGATACGGAGGGCGACATCCAGGCGGCCGACATTGTCTACCTCTCGATCGGCGGCAGCCTCTCGGGCGACATCGGGAGCCAGGAAGAGCGCGTCGGCGATATCTCCGGATCACTGTCCGTCGACGACGCCGGGACCGCAAGCATCTATCTGGAAAACCTGAGCGGTTCGCTGATCATCGATGGAGACCTTAAGGCGCTTGACATCAACGACGACGTCGGGGACGAGGAGGCTTCGGCGACTCTGCAAGTGTGGGATACGCTCAGTGATTCGCTCGACATTGGCGGGGATGTTTACGGAAACATCTACGTTATGCGAAACACCGCGGACGTAACGGGAGGGACGGTGAAGGAAGGGAGTCAGGTAACACTTGCGCAGTCTGGCTCCAGCTACCCCTATATCGGTACGGCCACGTTCACGGCCGTGGAATCAGCGGGGCTCGTGATGACCTGCGGAACGCCGCTTGGCTCCGCCGAGGAAGTCGGCAAGATACACATAACAGGTGACGTCGCGGGCAGGGTCCGCGCCTGGATTCCAGGTTCGGCGGGCCTCGCGGCAAAAGGGCAGATCGAGATCGGGGGCAACCTGTCCGGATCGGTCGAAGTCGGGACAGGTGCACTGGGCGTGATTGAAATTGGGGGTGAAGTCACAGCGACGGGGCACGTGGAGGTAACCGGCGACTTCGCCGGCGAGCTTACCATCGTTGGCGATATCGTCGACGGCGCCAGCATCGATATCGACGGCGAGATGACCGGAGAGATTTGCGCTGACAATCTCGATCCGGACGAGGACCTGCCGGACGAGGTCAACATCGTATCGTTCGGGCCGGCGTGGACCATCTGTGGTGAGTACGGCTGCACGTGTGACGGGGCTTCCTGCACCAATGACTACGACTGCAACGACAACGACACGTACGACCTCTGCGAAGTTTTGGATCGGACCGTGGATGACTGCGACTGCGATCTCATCCCCGACGCCGGCGGTACGTGCGATCCGGCCAACCAGGACGCCGAACTCGTGGGCAGTGTGCCCGGCGACGAAGGAAGTTTGTGGCGAACGCAAAAGAACATCACCCGATTGACCTTCTGCTGTGATGTGACGGCGCCGGACTCGGGGGATGTGCCGATTCAGGAGATGCTCGACGACGGGGAGTTCGACGACGACCTGTCGTCCGGGTTCGGCTTCAGCGTGGAGAACGACTCGGTCGGGGACCCGCGCATTCTCAAGATCACCGAGACGGGGTCGTCCCTTGACCACGGACGTGGTATGCCCTCCGCAACACCGGCGACTGGGACGATGTCGCGGACTTCGAAGTGCAGTACGTAGTGATGATGGGGGATGCGGACGCAAACAACTACGTGACCACCGTCGACGTAGGGTTGATCAACGCGAGCCCGCTGGGGGCCGTTGCGGACGACTCCCGGTTCGACATCGACGGCAATGGATACCGAACGGCGGTCGATGTCGGGTTGGCCAACAGCTACGTGAGCTCGTCACCGCCGTCCAAGCCCAGCGGGCACTGATCACGATTCACGATTGTCGAAGGACTCACCCGTGTTCGATCGGGTTCGCCACTCCGGAAACTGCGGGGCGCCCTCGCCGGGGGATTCTTGCTCCGGTGGGGCTCGGCGCGGCGCCAACAAACGCCCTGGAGCGAGGGTCACATACTCGCTCGCTCCCTTGAGACGAGGATGTCTGCCAGGCGAGTTGGTTGGGGGATGCGGTAGCGGTCGCAGCGGGCGAGGGTGATGTTCACGGCCGCTTGCAGCGAAACGCGGTGGCCCACGCTTACGTAGATCGGCCTTGTGTTGTCGCGCGTGCGAAGGGCTGTGCCGATGCGTTCGCCCTTGTGGACGATCGGCGAAGCCGAGCCTTTCCGCTCGCCGGGCAAGCCGCATTCGCCCACGAGCAGACTCTTGGCACAACCGATGCTCGGGCGATCGATAAGCACACCGACGTGGCAGGCGAGGCCGAACCGGCGCGGATGGGCGTAGCCCTGGCCGTCGAAGAGGAACACATCCGGCTCGCAGCGCAGCAGTCGCAGGGCGGCGAGAATCGCCGGCGCCTCTCGAAACGAAAGCAGACCCGGCACGTATGGGAACGTCGTCGGGCGGCGGACGACGTGCTGCTCGACGATCTCGCGAGATCGAACATCCCACACCACGACGCCGGCGATGCACTCTTCCTTGTCCGGCGAAAAGGCCAGATCCGCACCAGCCGCCAGGCGCGGGTTCGCAGAGGCACCTTGCCGAACAACCCGCCCGGCGAGTTCCCGCTGGATCATCACCGCCCGCTTCGGCGTCACCGACCAGGAGTGCAAAGTGCGTGGTATTCTCAT
>CBDUZY010000385.1:0-3748 GCA_965371825.1 uncultured bacterium | reverse complement strand
GCCGCCGGAAGTGTCACGGACCCGACGAAGCTCGGCAGAGGCTTCTCGGTTGACAGGAGGTTGAACCGGTCCATGGTGTTGGCAGCTGTCACGGCAAACGGCATCACCGAATGGTCCGTGATTACTGACTTGGTGGTAATCCTAGTCAGCGCCGCCGTCGTTGCGGTTGTCATGCAGCCAATGCGGCTGGCGGCGATCCCCGCCTACCTGATCGCGGGGGCCGCCATCGGGCCTCGCGCCCTCGGTCTGGTTCCTTCGCAACAGGGCCTGGGCGCAATCTCACACCTGGCAATTATCCTGCTCCTGTTCGGGATCGGACTCGAGCTTCACCTTTCCGTCCTCAGGCACCGGCTGGCGCGCATGATCGTCGTGGGCTTCGGATCCTGCTTGCTTTCGATTGTCGTCGGGTGGCCTATCGCAATCTGGTTCGGTCTGGCCCCACCGGCAGCGCTGGCCGTCTCCATGGCCCTGGCGCTCTCCTCGACCGCACTCGTGATGAGGATCATCGCGGAACGTCGCGAACTTCGCAGGATGCGCGGACGTTTGGCCCTCTCGATTCTAGTGATTCAAGACATGACCGTCTTGGGAATGCTGGCAGCGATCCCCGCGTTGGCGGCGTGGGCGAGCTACGATGTGAATCTGGCAGCGGATCCGGGCGTTAGCATTGCCGGTGACGGCGGTACGCTGCAGTTTATCGTCGAGGCCATATTGCGGGTCGGTGGTGTGGCCGTTCTCATCGTCCTTGGTCGCCTGATACTCCCGCGAGTGCTTCGCGTGTCATTCAAGGGACGATCGCTGGAGGTGATAACCTTGGCCGGTGTGGCGGCAGCGCTTCTTGCCGCCTTTGTTGCCCAAGGCATGGGGTTCAGCCTGGAGATGGGCGCGTTCCTAGCCGGCTTCATGCTTGCGGGGACGCCGTTTCGGCACCAACTCAGCGGTCAAATCGGACCGCTGCGGGACATCTTCATCGCCGTGTTCTTTACGACCCTCGGCATGAAGCTGGATCCGAGTATCCTTGCCCAGTGGTGGTGGGTCATCATTGCAGGCGGTGTCCTGATGATGGTCCTCAAGGCCACCCTGATCTCCGGCGTCTGTTGGGCACTCGGCACCACCGCGAGCATCGCCATTGCGGTTGGATTCTCGCTCGCCCAAGCCGGGGAGTTCAGCCTCATCGTGCTCGACACCGCGCATGGCCAGGGAATCATCGACAGTACTACTATGGCGACCGCGGTCGCAATCGTCGTGATCTCGTTGATCATGACGCCTGCGTTGGTCGAACTCGGCGACCGTCTCGCTCGGGTGGCTTCCACAATCGGGCCCGCCCCGTGGGTCAAGTCCCCGCCCCTTCGCGACCCAAGTCACGCACGGCTGCGCCCTTCGGACCATGCAAAGCATGTCATTATCGCCGGCTACGGTCCCATCGGGCGCCTCATTGCCGAGGAACTCGAACGCGCCGGGATCAACTACACGGTAGTCGAACTCAACCCGGCCACCGTACAAGAGCAATCTCGTCGGGGCACGCGGGTCATCTTCGGCGATGTCGGCAACCTCGAAGTGCTCGAGTCGGCGGGAATCGGAGACGCGGACGCACTCGTACTCACCATCCCCGACGAGGAGGCCGTTCTGCGCACCTGCGCGGTGGCCCGACGGCGAGCACCGGAGATCTTCATCGCCGCAAGAACCAGAGTGGTTAGTAAGAAGGCGGGCCTCATGGAGGTCGGCGCAGATTCCGTCACGGTCGACGAGACCTCCGCGGCGCTAACGATGCTGCGCGCAGTGATGACTTGCATCGATGCAGGTACGGAAGAAGAGCCGCCGGGAACAGAACCGGAATCCGACCCAAACGCCGTTTCGGAGGGCCGCGATGAAGACCAATAGATCAGCTAACGCCATTCGCAGGTTTCTGGAGCTGCAAGCGGCCGGCGGTATTCTCCTTCTGGCCGCCAGCGGAGTGGCTCTGCTGTTTGCCAACATTCCCGGTCTCGCAGGCTGGTACCAGTACTTCCTCGATGTGCCAATCGAGATCAAGCTCGGTGGTCTCGAGTTGAACAAGAACGTGCTCCTGATCATCAACGATGGCCTAATGGCCATCTTCTTTCTTCTCGTCGGACTCGAGATCAAACGCGAAGCCCTTGAAGGAGAGTTGGCGAGTCCGAGTCGCCTGGCGTTACCCGCGCTTGCCGCGTTGGGGGGCGTCGCCCTGCCAGGCGCCATCTACGCGTGGATGACCTGGGGCGACCCCGTGGCTACCAAGGGCTGGGCGATTCCGGCTGCGACAGACATCGCTTTTTCGCTGGGCGTCTTGTCACTACTTGGCAAACGCGTGCCGCTGTCGCTGAAAGTGTTCTTGACGACCGTGGCCGTCGTCGACGACCTCGCGGCGATCGTCATCATCGCACTGCTCTACACGAGTCAGCTATCCCTGACCGCGCTGCTGCTCGGAATCGGAGGGCTTGTGATCCTCGTGATCCTCAACCGGCTCAGGGTGAAACATCTCGGAGCCTACTTCCTGGTCGGAGCGATCATGTGGATCTGTGTGCTCAAATCCGGCGTGCATGCGACCCTCGCGGGAGTCGCGCTCGGTCTCGCAATACCGCTGAAAGTGCAGAACGATCGCGGCGAGTCGTTGTTGCGTCACCTGGAGCACATCCTGCACCCGTGGGTTGCGTTCATGATCCTTCCGCTGTTCGCGTTCGCCAATGCCGGTGTCAGTTTCAAGGGCGTGTCAACCGAGACATTGTTCGGCCCCATCACGCTCGGTATCGCGGGAGGTCTCTGTTTTGGAAAGCCGCTCGGAGTGTTCGGGTGCTCGGTTCTCATTGTCTGGACCGGCGCGGCCAAGCTGCCCAGGGGCGTCACCTGGCCAATGATGTTCGGAGTCGGCCTCCTCGCCGGAATCGGCTTTACGATGAGCTTGTTCATTGGGATGCTCGCTTTCGAGGGACAGGGAAGTCAGTACGCGGTGGCGACACGGGCGGGCGTGTTTGGTGCGTCGATTATCTCCGCGATTGCTGGGTTCCTCGTCCTCCGGCTGATACTCCCTCGCACCGCCGCCGCGGATGAACGGCCACCGGCGGCCGATCCAAACGCTGCTTGAAGATGAGAATGTTGGCAGGCTCAACGAGACTGACACGCTAACCGCCCCGTGACCTTCTGGGCACGGGAATTCGACGCTTGAGCCCGCGCATGATCTTCGCGAGTGGGCAGAACTTGCTCTCGTCCATCCACCGGTTCGGCAACGCGTGACGCAGTTGGTATTGCACCGTCTCCTCCGAGAAGACGCCAAGCCGTTTCAGCTTCAGTGCCATCAGCTCCAAGGATACGCACAACCTGCTGATAAGAAGTGGGAAGTACTTCTCTTGCCACTGCCACCGCACTATGCCCGTGTTCGCGCGGCAGATTCCTTCCGAAGCGTTCAATCCCCACAAGTGCGCGACCCAAAGGATTCCCAGGTGCAGGATGGGCTCGGGCAATAGAGCCGAGTGCATGAACTCATCCGCCTCCCGCTCATTCAGGGGTCGACGCGGCGCCTCCGGAGAGTAATTCAGCGTTCTGGCGCACTCACCTCCGTGCAAAACGACGTGCCCAAGCTCGTGCATCATTGTCGTACGGTAGAGCGGCTCATAATCCGCAGCGCGCTCGCAGATCCAGACCTCTTTTTCTTGAGGCTTGGCTAGACCGAATACCTTCGCACCAGCCATCGTGTCGAATGCCCTTAGCGGTTCGATGTGTACCTTGACTCCGAGGT
>CBDUZY010000384.1:0-3756 GCA_965371825.1 uncultured bacterium | reverse complement strand
GCCGGGCCGCCGCCGACGTGGCACTGTCCGCACTCCGCCGCCCAGGAGAAGGCCGTCAAGTCGATCGAGGACGCGCTCACGTTGGTATGACCGGCGGTCTGACGATTGAACCCGCCGCTTCCCCCGGACCACCGGCCGTACATCCCCGCGCTTCGATTCCACCACCGACCGTCGCCGAAGAAGTCCTCCTGCATGGTGATGTTGCCGGCCGTATCGGTGAATCCCTGCGAGAAGTGAGAACCGCTCGATATGTGATCGCTGTCATGGCATGAGCCTGTGCCGCAAGTATGGTCTCCGCTGTAGGGCATCGTTGAACCCAACGTCAGCACGGTGCCGAATGTGTCACGCAATGGTATGCACTGATGGAATCCCGGACCGCCAAACGGATAGGGCTTGTCCTTCAGGGCGTCCACGACATTCGCCACGTCCAGGACATTCACATTCGCGAACGGATCCGGGATGTGAGGCTGAAGTTGTATTCGAGGCTTGATTATCGCGCCCACCTCGTCCTTGATCTTGTCCACAACGGCGGCCACGTCCAGGACGTTGAGCTGAGGATCGTCATCCACATTGCCCCACAAAGCCGAAGGGATCGACAACTCTGCCGTCGAGTCCGCGCAGGTTTCTTCGCTTCCCTGGCACGACGTGGCGAGCTGTGAGACATCGTAGTGCGAACTCGGAACCACGGAGGGATCGACCACGTGCAGCACCTGACCGACGACCTCCGTCGCCCAGTCGCGATACTCCGGACTGCAACCGAGTTGGGCGCACATGAATGTCGTTTGCAGGGCTTCCGAATCAGGACACGTCAAGCTGGGCAGGCAGGTGCCGCCCAGGCCGCGCTCATCGCAATCCTCCTGGCTCCCACACAGCTCACCGCCGGGTTCGCTTCCGCCCCGACAGGTGTGCATCTGTTCACACGTCCCGCCGACCGGCGTGCATGTTCCCCCACGCCCGCGAGCGTCGCAATCCGCCTGACTCGTACAAGTAGCGCCGCCGGGCTCGGTTCCGCCCATGCAGAACGAACGGGAGTCGCAGTCGGCCTCGCTGTAGCAGCGCACACTGCCCGGCTCGCGATTAACACGTTGGGGATTCGTACCCCCGCGGCACATCGTGATGGCGTTGACGTACCTGTACTGCCCCTCCATGGCCGAGAAGTCCGGTGCTTCCGGTGGTGCGGCCGGGCGATGCAGCAACGTCATCCTCACCCGGACGGCTGTTTCCTGCCCCGCATTGGCTGGAACGAAAGACACGTAGCGGTTCTTCGCCGCCGTGTCTGGATCCGGCGACGGCGGCTCGCCCCAGTCCAGCTCCTGGAACGTTTTTGATGCGCTCCTTCGCCCGTCGGGCCGGACATCCGTAACCTCGGCGGGCGAATCTGCCAAGACCGCATTCCCAAGAAGTGCCAACAGCCAAGCGCTCAGGAGCAGTCGATACATAGCTCTACTTCCTCCTCAACAGACTCACCACGGCGAACGTTGCGTGACGAGTCCCCCCCGATTGGGAAACTGTTCTCAACACAAGTGGGAGATTGATCCGCTGGATCCGGAACAGACCAGCCGGTCGAAGCCGCGCTGGGAACGCCGGTGGTTTCAACGCGGAACTTACCCGCGGGTCACGAACTGACGGCGCACTATCGGACAACTTCCCAACCTCCGCACGACGCGTTCGGATCAGCAGCTATGAGGTCGAGCCGAGCCTATTCGATGGAACGCGATGCCGACCGGTCCTCCAGTCGACCACGCGGACTCACGGGCCGAGGTCCGCGTATAGCTGCCCCGCTCGCGCTGAGGGTACCCTCACCGATACTGCTTCCAATGCTGCCAAGTGTAACGGAAAGGAGGCCTGATCGTCAATGAGAAAAGGGACGCTTCACGGAAGTGTCGCCACCCCCCAGTTGCTGGCCGTGGTGGCGGATAGCGTGCCGCCAGCACGACGGCCCCTGCTCGTTGTTATCGAAACTCAGGAGCTGACAGTCTCCTCCTGTCGCCCATCGATGAGCCGCC
This sequence comes from uncultured bacterium, assembly GCA_965371825.1. GTDB lineage: Bacteria > Planctomycetota > Phycisphaerae > UBA1845 > UBA1845 > JAJRUK01. The sequence continues at coordinate 1,750 of CBDUZY010000384.1, read as the reverse complement.
CGGAGATCGATTGGTAGTACGCCATCTGCGTCGAGTAGAACGACAGCTTCATCCATATACGGCTTAGGATGAAGACCTGCTGGACGAAGAATAGGCCGATCATCGACGCCAGCGTTGCGTTCGAAAACAGGTTCTCAACCAGCAGATACAAGGTGAAGAGCAACACGACCGCCAGGACATTCAGCCCGAACAGCGGGACGGTCCTCCAACATCGTCGAACCGAGAATGCCAAAGCCACGGCGACGGCGACGAAGCTGCTCCGGCGACGGTCCGCGACAAGTCTGATCTTCGCGTAATCGAACACCATCAGGGCGAGTGAGCCGCAGATGACAACCACGGCGACACCAAGTGCCTTCCAAAGAAACGAGGCTCTACCAGTCGTCGCAGCTTCGCGCATATCCTCTATCGTATCCGCGAGAAGAAGCTCGTAGCCGGCCCCCAGAACTCCAAACACTACGATGAGAAGAACGAACAGGCGGAAGAACCTGCCGAAGTAACGACCCGCGTCGGTGAAGAATCGTCGCAGCGACACCCTCCGCTCGACCGCGAGTGCCGCCACGATCCCGCCGCCGAGGAAGATGCTGGCGATTAGGTACAGACCGCCGAGCCCTACCGCCGAGAAAACCAGTGACTTCAGCGCCGGCGAATAGTGGGACCAGTAATGGGCGAAGGAATCGATCTGGAAGCCGCTGACGAAATCATCGGCTAGATCAGTCTTGGAAAGCTCTTCGACAACGCTCCGCATCGGTTTGATCAGGACGGCCGCAAAGGCAAGGTTGACGAGGTAGAGCCACAGTATCAGCCGCTTGTGGAGCCAGATTCTCTCGGTCCCGCGCTTGAATGCACTCCAGGGCGACATGGTGGCTTTGGGCGAATTGGCTGTCATCTTTACTGTCAACTCACAATGCTGAAGAACTGCAAAAGAGACTGTACCCAGAAGAAGCTCTTCAACGTGTATTTGTTGGTGACGGTCGCGTCAGCCTCGACCCTCAGGCTGTTATTGAGCCTGTCCACGTCGAGTGGCACAAGACTGTCCGGGTCGATCGCCGCCCGAACCACCTTGGCCTCGCGGGCGAATCGAAAGACCTTCACGCGACTCCTGCCATCCCAGGTCTCGCGGATGATCTCGCCGTCAGAGAACTCGATCAGCACGTCCATGGGGAAGATGACCTCCCCTACGCGGCGAAAGACGACGGTACTCCGGTAGGGGCCTTCTTCCCCATCGTCCTCCGCGTCCGCTTCGTCTTCTTCTCCTTCTTCGTCTACCTCGGGCAGCCGAAGCTCCTCACCGAGGATTCCCTCCTCGAAGTCTTCGAGCGGTACGTTGGCGATCGCGGCAACGGCATAATCGAGCGAGCTCGCCTCCATCAGAACCTGGTCGAAGAACCAGTCGAGGTTCTCGCCGGCGACCTCGTTGACGATAGCGATGAAGTCGTCGCGCCCGGGGTGTCGGAACTTCCAGCGCTCAAAGTACGTTCGAATGATCCGGTCGAACCGCTCGCGCCCCAGGTAGTTCTCCAGCGTGGCCAACATCATCGCGGCCTTGTCATAGGACATCATAAACCCGACGCTCCGGTGCCAATGGGCGAAGGTCGGGTCGGCGATGGCCCCGTCGTCTTTGCGCGAGTCAATCGCACAGGCCGCCTGGCTCATCCCCACGCCCCCCGCTCTCGCCCCCCACCAATCCATCATGGACGTCTTTGGGCCGTACAACTCGCCGAGGATACGACTCGTACCGTAGACCGTGAGC
>CBDUZY010000383.1:0-3762 GCA_965371825.1 uncultured bacterium | reverse complement strand
GGTCTTGGGGAAGGGGACACGCTAATCCTCGTCGGCCCAGCCGGAGTCTCCGGAGAACTAGACAGGATCCTCGCCCCGGCCTAGCCCTCGGGCGGTGGCGTTTGTCGAAACAGAACTTCCACCGTTGTCCGATCGGTGATGGTTTCGGGCAACTGGAAGATTAACTGTCCCCTCGCGTCACGAGCAACCGCGTCGAAGATCAGATGGTCCACGTACACCCAGGCCTCTTGCCAGTCGGATCGGGCGATGCAAAAAGCGGGCGAAAAGCACGGTCGCTTTCGACAGTCGAGGACGAACCGGACGCGGTTGCCCTCCGGTGCCAAGACGTAGCACCCGGTTGCGGCGTCGAAACCGTCGGTCCGCGCCCCGCCACTCTTGCCCACCACGGGCGAGCCGATCTCGAGTTCGATCGGCGCGGGCTCTATGTAGTCCGCCGCGCGGCTGGCCGCTTCATCATCCGGTACTCGTCCCGACAATGAAAAGGTGATCTGGCTTACCCAGCGCTGCACGACGGGTTCTCCCGTGGAGTTAATCACGACGAACGACGTGCGGCGGTTTGTGGGATCGACCTGCTCGACGATGCGAGTCGGCGTGTGCCCCGCAAATGGCACATACATGAGAAACGAGTCGGCGACTTGGCTCCGCGCGGTGGCGTAAAGCAGTTGACTAGACCCAGCGGAACTTTCCTCGTGCTCCACCGCTCGATCCCCCGACACTACCCGTGTTTCGATCTCACCCGGCTGGGCCGACGCGAACGTCACCGCGAGCCCAAGTTGCGGCGACCAGTCAGGCCCGGCAGCCGCCGTCGCCTCCACCTCCACGAACATCTGCCCGGTCGGGTAGATCGTGTACACCCATCGCTGGAAAGGCCGATCGTCCGGCGGAACGGCGGGATCGTCGGTGAACCGCCACTCGCACCACACCACCACGCGGACCGGGCTCATCTCTTCGATTCGCTGGCGAACGACCACCGACTTACCCAGTGCCGAGAAGTCGGATTGCGGCGACCCGGTAGTGTCGACGACAACCGGGCTGGGCCCCAGGACCGTTCCTTCGACCAGGTTCCGCAAGCGGTGGGGGTCAGCCGCGAGATTGAACCATCGGACAATCTGTCCGCCGGCCATGGTCAGCTCGAACCGACCGCCGGCGCCGATGTTCCAGCGGCGACCGGCTCGCTGCAGGTAGAGATCGCCCGTCGTGTTGCGTGAGTTTCCGAGCACGTCCTCTCGGTTGTAAGCGAGAAGAATGTCGTCGAATCGCAGACGGACCTTCTTGCTCGCCCCGGACACAGCCAGGCGCATCTCCCGAACGTCATCCAGTGGCGTCTTCTCGCCGACCTCAGCCAGGTCCAGACGGATAACGTTCCAACCGCGCTCCAGCGGCACATCCGTGTAAGCCCACGTTCGCAGATCGGCCGGCCCACCTCCGACGGTAACATTGAGCGACAGACCGCGGACCGGAGAGTGAACGGACATCAACAGCAGGTCGTACGCCCGCCAGTCGCGTTTGAGATACCACTGGGCATCGGACGCGTTGGTGATGACGATCGTGTCGTCGGGCGAGCCGGTCGTGAAGTGCGCGCACCCGCCGCCGGTTTCGCGACGCCCCTTCTTGGCGTCGAGCACGCAGCTGGCTGAATCCGAGACGCTGACTAGTTGGAACAAGTCCATCTGGGCGGCGTCCTCGAAATCGGCGATCACGAGGAACCGGCCGCTCTGCAGCTCCGGGTAGACCTGCATCAGCCGGTCGACCTGCGTCGCCGGAGCGCGCCCACGACCCGCGCCGCGACACGCCCCCAACACCGCGACAAGCACGCCACAGATGATTAACAGTTGGACCCCTCGTCGCCCGCACTTTCTCATTATGTTGGTGTTCATACCCGCGAACTCTAGCCCTTGGACGCTTGGCCGCAAGGGGCTTCATCAGAGGGCCGCCTGGATCCGTGGCACATGGCAAGCGGGAAGCCTACGATCAGAGTAGCGGCCTGCGTCCTCGCTGGCCGTGCCGTGTCTACAGTAGCGGCCTGCGTCCCCGCTGGCCGTGTTCCCCGGGCAAGCGGTATTGCGCTCGACTGCGACGCCCTTGAGACCCTGGCCCCCACCGCCACGGTGCGGCGCCGGACAACGAGGAAAGTCCGTAGCACGCGTCGAGCGGGACGCCTATGATCAGATAGTGGTAGTGCAAGTCCATGAAAGCGCCGAATGTCGTCACTGCGGATACCTGCTGTGGGGACTCCCTCCCACCACACTTTTCCCAAAATACCGTTGATCCATTTCCCCGGTCGTGCGACTGTATGCGCAGCTCGTAGCACCTTCACGCTTACCAAGCGCCGATCGCTCCGTCTGCCGGTCCTCCCCGATCACCCGAGGCGTTCTATTGCCGTGTGCGCGCCCAGAGCGGCGCGTCCGGTCAGAAGGAGGGCGAAACGCGCAAAAAAAGGTTACGAAACGAACCCAAAAACCCGCCCTGGCGCTGTCAAAAACGTGGTTTCCCGTGATGGATCGAACCCAATCAAACCCAAGAAAAAGGAACCGCCCGGAACGTACTCTCTGTCAGACAAGGGGACTGACGCGCCCCGCGTTGCGGCGGAAAGGCGCCCTGCCTCGTCAGAACGTCGAGCCGTGCTCGGCGACAGCCTCACGGACTTGCCCGCCCCTCCGGCAAGCCGGCCTTTTCCAAAAACCGTTGAACCACGTCGCCGGTCGTGCGACCCTATACACAGGATCGATGAGTCGCTGAAGCGGCCTGCGTCCTCGCTGGCCGTCTTCCCCGGGCAAGTGGCATTGCGCAGGATCGATGAGAAGAACGCAAGAAGACATCGAGGACGAGCTGCTGGTTCTGAAGTGCCAGGACGGCGACGGTGAGGCGCTCGAGGTCCTGGTCGCACGCTGGCAGCCGCGGCTCGTTCGCCTCGCCTGGCGCCTGACAGCCGAGCGCGAGGCCGCCCGAGACGTCGTGCAGGACGCCTGGCTGGCGATCGTACGTAAACTCAAGCGCCTTGACGATCCCGCGCGATTTCGCCCCTGGGCTTATCGGATCGTCACCAACAAGTGCGCCGATTGGACCAGAAGACGCGTCGCGCAGCGAAAGGCAGCAAAGGATCTACAAAGCGCCGCGGCGGAACCGAAACACGGAGATCCATCGACGGTAACCGATTCGGCGGACGAAGCGGCCCGATTGCGCCACGCGGTGACGCAGTTGCCGGATGAACAGAGAGCGATCCTGTCGCTGCACTATCTCGACGAGATGAGTGTCGCCCAGATCGCGGAAGTCCTGGGCGTACCGGTGGGCACCGTAAAGTCGCGGATGTTTCACGCGAGAAACCGCCTGAGACAGACATTGGAAAGGACGTAACGATGAGCGAACTAAACGACAAGATACGCCAGGCGCTGCAAGAGGAAGACGCCGAACTCTTCAAGGACTTCGGCGGCGAGCCGTCCATGCACGAGATGGTCATGGAGACATTCCGCGGAAGGCACCGCTGGCTTACCTTCTTCGGAATCTGCTGGTGCACCGTTTTCATCGTGGTTTTCACATTCGCCGGCATCAAGTTCTTCAACGCCCAGGAGACGCGCGACCTCGTCATGTGGGCGGCCGTGTGCATCATCTGTTGGTCGGCCGTGTCCGGCATGAAGATTTGGTACTGGCTGGAACTCAACAAGAACTCCGTAACCCGCGAGGTCAAGCGAGTCGAGCTCCAGATAGCCCGACTGGCTGCCCGGATCAAGGAGTGAACGGAGAACCCCCCGCGCCACCGAGCCG
>CBDUZY010000382.1:0-3763 GCA_965371825.1 uncultured bacterium | reverse complement strand
CCTAGCGATACCAGGCCGCAAACCGTCAGCATAAGCGTGAGCATTCCGAATGACCCGCAGGCTATAACGACCGGTTGGTCCGGAGGGTCAACGATGATGATGATCTCGCAGCCATCGAAGTCGACGGACACTCCGGGGAACGTGTTAAAGCACAGGTCGTCACAGTCGTCAACTCCGTCGCCGTCGCTGTCAATCTCGTAACACGCGCACCCGTCGAAATCGACAAAGTCACCGAACGGCGTGAACGGGCAGAAATCGTCGCAATCGTCTATCCCGTCGCCGTCGCTGTCGATCTCGTAGCACGCGCACCCGTCGAAGTCGACAAACTCGCCGAACGGTGTGAACGGGCAGAAATCATCGCAATCGTCCACGCCGTCGCCGTCGCTGTCGAACTCCCAACACGGGCAGCCGTCTGAATCCACGAACTCGCCGAACGGTGTGAACGGGCACAGATCGTCACAATCGTCCACGCCGTCGCCGTCACTGTCTATCTCGAAGCAAGCGCATCCATCGAAGTCAACAAACTCGCCGAGAGGTGTGTCGAGGCAGAAATCGAACAAGTCGTCGACGCCGTCGAAATCGCCGTCGTACTCGATGGTCACGATGACGTCGCCGCAGTCGAATGGATCGAACCACACGTCGCACGCGACGCACGGGATGTTAAAGAACTCAAAGGGGAACAGGCCGCTGTCGAACGGTTCGAGTGTGAAATCGTCCAGCACCACGACGGTCCCGTCGAAGGCAAGCCACCATAGCGTCCGGAACCCGTCGCCGTCCTCGGCAAACTCGATGAAGCCGGCGTGTTCGTCGTAGTAGAAGACAAACTCGCCATCGACGACGATCCAGTCCACCACGACCGGGTGTACGCCCGTGATGATCGCAATCTCGCCCGTATCCCCGAGCACCACAAGTTCAGCGTTCGCCGCGTTGACCACGTCACACACGGAGTTGGAAAGGTCATCGGCGTACGCGTTCCACGGCTGGGCGTTCGCGGTTTCGATCGCCACGAACAGCAGTGTCACGACCGCGGCAATTCCGATTCTCACGTGCGGCGGCTGCATGGCTCTTACTCCATTACTCAGGCGGACTCGTATACTCTCGAGCAGGCGACCACCCCTTGGGAGTCTCCCGGTGAAGCCCGGTCGCCCACGTGGCACGCCGCGCACACGTCCCCGGCGAGCCCCTGCCAGTATCGCACACCCCAGAGGTCCAGGCCATACCTTCGGCACCTACGGGCGCAGATTGCCGGTATCGACGCGGCGTCTGACCGCCCTGAGCAACAGGTAGTTGTCGCCGTAGAACGAGGTTACCTCGCCCGAGACGAGGAACACCGGCCCGGTCGCGCGCCGCCTCGACATTTGCACCATCGTCTCGACGCCCTGGCTGGGCAGCAGGCGCAGCGGCGTCTCGGGGTGGTCTGGATGGTCTGATTCGAACACCAGCGTCCACCATTCGCCCTGCCGAATCAGGCGGCCGGCCCTGTTCACCAACGGCGCCCCATCGAGCAGAAGGGTCTCGACCGATCGTCCTAAGCTCGGTACTCGCGAATCCGGCGACCCACGGTCGGGCGAAATGGCGATTTCGTCGGGCTGCTGTTTCCGCAGCAAATCGAAAACATCCTCGGCTGGAGCATCCGGGGCGACACGCGTAACCGGCTCGTCGCCGGTGGTTGCGCCTCCCGACTCGTCCGTCCGCGGTGGCCGCGTCGACGTAAGCGTCTCGGATACCCGCATCGCCTGCCTGGGGAGGACGTAATTCCGTCCTTCGAACACGGTCAGCTCGCCCGAAAGAACGAACAGGATGGGCGCCTTGGTGCTCACGACCATCGTGACCATCTGCTCCAGCTTGGCATTCGGCAGAAGTCTGATGGGCGGCTCCCCATCTTCGGACTCGAGAACGAACGTCCACCATTCGCCGTCCCCTCTTAGCCGACCCGTGCGGCTTACCAGCGCGAAGCCCTCGGGCAGCAGAGTCGGGGCGGCCGGGCGTCCACCACGGGCGAGGACGGAGGCGGGCTCGATGACCTCGTTGACAGGGCGTCGCCTCTGCAGGGCCCTTAGAACGTCCTCGGCCGTGGCCGGGCGGTCCTCATCTTCGGTCGACATCGACGCCCCACCCGTGCGCGGTTGATCCTGACCGGATGGGCCCGAGTTGTCCGGTGTCCCAGCGCCGGCGCTTGGAGCGGAGACCACAAGAGCAAACGCCAAAGGACAGAGGGTTGTGAAAGCGAGACGGCGGACTCCGTGTCCCTCGATAAGGCGTTGCGTCTTTGGCTCAACCGGCACGGACTCAGTAAAGAACATGAGCGCTCTCGACGGAAACACTTGTAGCCTCCCCTTCAATCATCGGATTGTATCTGCCTCCGCCATTCGGTCAAAAAGTGTCTGCCTCCGCCGGTTCGCCCACCATTGCGGTGGTGCATCGCGGACGGGGCATATTCGCATCCGCCCGTCACGCGAGGTGACGGGCTGGCGCCCACGGAGGATTGACGAGCGGCGCCGGCTCGGGCCACCGGGCGCGAGCCCGGTGACGAACGGGCGGTGGGCACGGGTGTCCGTGGGCTTGCGCCCGCGGCTCTGATCACGATCCGCTAGCCACCCGCGATTTCAAATGAACCAGTGCACTTGGACTGGGTCGTGGACCGCAACCGGCAACTATGCGTCTTGCCCGAGGACACGATCGACCTTACCCTATGCTCTTGGCGCGGACGCCGGACCGGCGAGTGAGGCGGCCTCACGCCGGCGTCGAATGCGGAGTAGGATTCTTTCCAAGGCAAACTATACGAGGCAACGATGGCTCGACGGTTCATCAACGATCTTCGGGCAGGCGAGCGGATCGACGACGAGGTCTTCCTGATCCGCTCGAAGGACCTGCGGACGACGACACAAGGCGGCCTCTATATTCATGCCGTGCTTACCGATCGCACGGGGCAACTCGTCGCCCGCATGTGGCAGGCGACGGAGGAGATGTTCCAGTCGATGCCCGAGGGCGGCTTCATGCGGTTCAAGGGGCGCGCGGAGAACTACAAGGGGAACCTGCAGTTCATCATCGACGCCTGTCGCCCCGCGGAGGCGGGATCGTTCGAACTGGGGGACTTCCTCCCGAAAACCGAGCATGACATCGACAAGATGTGGAAGCGCCTGGCGGAGCTGCTTCGGGGAATCAAGCACCCCGACCTCACGGCTCTTGTCGGCGAATTCCTCGCGGACGAGCCGCTGATGAACGGGTTTCGAAAAGCCCCGGCGGCGGCCGTCATGCACCACGCGTACATCGGCGGGCTCTTGGAGCATACGCTGGCGCTTCTGGAAATGGCCAAGGTGGTGATCCCGCGGTATCCGAAGCTGAGCCTCGATCTGGTTCTCGCGGGCCTGTTCCTGCACGACATAGGCAAGGCGGCCGAACTCAGCTACGAAACGGCGATCGGGTATTCGGACGAAGGCCAGCTCGTCGGGCACATTACGCAGGCGGTCGTGTGGATTGACAGACACGCCGACGCGGTGGCGAAGAAGACGGGCAAGCCCTTCCCCGAGGACCTCAAGTGGATGCTTCAGCACATCGTGCTAAGCCATCACGGCCGGTACGAGTTCGGAAGCCCCAAGCTCCCCGCTATCCCCGAAGCCGCCGCGATCCACTATCTCGACAACCTCGATGCCAAGGTCAACATGTTCCTGGCGGAGATCGAAAACGACCGCGATCCGTCGAGCCACTGGACCAACTACAACCGGGCACTGGAAACGAAGATCTACAAACCCGACGTGATGGG